>CALASV010000234.1 GCA_937888895.1 uncultured Clostridia bacterium
CACCACTTAGTGCTTTACGCACTTGAAGTGGGGGACTTATTTAATTCGGTTAAAAAAGTCAAAAAAATAAATTAATTATCGCACATTTGTATACTCTACTCTGTTATATTAATATAAAAAAATTAGAAAAGGAGAGATTGCTATGAGAAAGAAATTTTACATTTTTTCACTAAGTGCAGTTTTATTAGGAGTTACAGGATGTGCTACAGGACAGCAGAGCAATTTTAATGTCATCTTGGATTCCAACCCAGCAGTAGAAAGTACACAGAAAGATACTACAGAAATTTTAACTCCTACCCCATCCATTTCTTTGGTAGAAACAGATACTAGCCAGAAAGCAGATGCCAACCAGAAACAAACAATTACAGTAACGAATGGACTTTGTGAAGTATTAGAACAAAAGGATGCTTCGTTACAAGCAGGTTATAATTCCTTTAATCGAATGTTATCTAATGATATTGAATTAGGTTTTTCAGGACAATCTGTATTTTGCGTAGATGAAAGTACAGGAGTGGTTTATTTTGTGAATCAAGGAAAAGGACAAGATTATTACTTATATCGACTCAAAGATGGAGAAGCAAAATTAGCAGTAGCAATGCCAGTCAAAGAAATTTATACATATCAAGGTTCTGTATATTTTATGATAGATAGTTATGATATGTATGAATTGGGAGAATTACATAATGGAGATATTTATTGTTATACTCCAGCCGATGGAACAGTGCAATTAGTTTATGAAGCAGGAAGTATGGAAAATTCTTTAGACCATAGACTAACCGTAAATGAAAAAGGAATCTATTTTTCCTATTATACAATAAAGGAAGATGGGGACTACAAATATCATTATTATTACTTGCCTTTCGGAGCAAATGAGCCAATCGAAGATACAGAAATGACTACATGGAAAGGTTCGGATGAGTATGTATTCAATTATTCCTTAGATGAAGAATATAAATCTACGTTATTATTACAAAGTAGAACAGTACAGGAAGATGGTACAAGAGAAACAATACAACCATCCAATAGAAGAATTCGTTTTTGTGTGAAAGGAGATTATTTGTATTCAGCAGAAAGAACCTATATTTCCCGATTGAACTTAAAAACAGGAGAAGAAACAAAATATGATTTTCATGATGTTCTTCAAGAAACTTTAGGTGAGGAAACTGCATTAGATGGAACAGTGATAGGGATAGATATAGATGACCCAAATACAGGCTATAGGTTAATAGAGTCGTTTACCGTAACAGAAACAGATATTTGGGTATCAATATCTACGGATTGGTATGGTCGTTATAATTTCGAAACACAAGAGGTTAGTTATGGCTATCTAAGTAAAGATAATGCTATAGATGAAATTGGTATGACTCATTTAAGAATAAAGGAATTTTATACAGATGGAAAAGATGTTTATGTTGCTTGTTTTTCTCGTGAAGAAGCAGAACGAGTATGGCTTTTAAATCAACCAGCTTGGTTTGCACGTATTCCAGATGTGGTGGAACAGAGTTGGACTGGCGATAATGTTATAGTAGTAGAACCTTTAGTAAAATAAAAAGTATAGAATAGTTAAAAATAAGAGAAAATTTTATAATAAAAAATAGTAAAAAAAATATAGTATAAAAGGTTACTTGTTTATATGTTATCAAGTTACTTGCTGATTTGATAGCCACTAAAATCTGCCCCATTACTGACCTAAATATGGGGCAGATTTAGTTTTATAAGTAAATATAACTGTCAGATATTCATAATCTAAGCTTATTTATAACCGAATAGCTACTATCGTAGCTTATAAAATAAAAAATAATTAAAAAAATTTAAAAAAGCTCTTGACAGATAGATTATTTTTTGGTAGACTAAGTTTCGCACTGATGTGATACTACTTCAGTAGCGATTGAAAATCGAATACCTTGGTAGCGAATTTTCAGGCAAGGAGATGTACTCAAGTGGCTGAAGAGGCGCCCCTGCTAAGGGTGTAGGTCGGGCGACCGGCGCGAGGGTTCAAATCCCTCCATCTCCGTTCAACAACAAAAAAATTTTAAAAAAGTTAAAAAAGTTGTTGACAAACCACAAACTTTGTGGTAAGATGACGAAGCTGTTTGAAACAAAGAAAAAGTTCAAACAATTCGAACAATTCAAAAAGTTTGAAAAACTTAAAAAAAGAGGTTGACAAACGAAACGAGTTGTGATAAGATAAACAAGCTGTTCGAGAGAACAACAACACATCGAAAAAAACTTAAAACTTTTTTAAAAAAGTGCTTGACAAGTGAAAGATGATGTGATAGAATAATGAGGTCGCTTGCGAGAGTGAGCGAAACGAACCTTGATAATTAAACAGTGAAACAACCCTGAAAATTCAATGAATTTTCA
>CALASV010000235.1 GCA_937888895.1 uncultured Clostridia bacterium
CAGATATTATAAAAGTAGATGCAATGTATGAAATGGCATTAGAAATTGCATTAGGTGGTAGTATTCAAAATGTAGTTACAAAAGACGAAGAAACTGCAAAAAAAATGGTGGAATATTTAAAATTGAATAAGTTAGGACGAGCAACTTTTTTACCATTGACAAGTATTACATCAAAAGAATTAGGACAGATACAAGAAAATGCATTAAAAGAAAATGGTGTATTAGGGTATGCGAATACATTAGTACAAGTAGAAAAACAATATGAAGAATTGATGAAATACTTGGTAGGAAGGACGTTAGTTGTAGATACAATGGAACATGCCCTTTCTTTAGCTAAAAAATATAAATATTCTCTTCGTATTGTAACATTAGAAGGAGAACAATTAAATCCCGGTGGTTCGATTTCTGGTGGTGCTTATAAAAACAATAGTAATTTATTAGGTCGTCGTAGAGAACTAGACGAGTTAGAACAGACGATAGAACGATGCAAAAAGCAAATAAGTAAACTTTCCAAAGAACGAGAACAACTAAGAGAAGTAAGAGAACAGATTGCCACAGAGCTTTCTGCAAAACGACAACAGTTACAAGAGTTTTTATTAAAGCAAACGACAGTAGAACTTAATTTATCTAAAACAAAAGAAAAGATAACCGATTTAAAGAAGGATTATATATGGATTGAGCAGGAAGTTCAAAGTTTGGATTTGAAAAAGAAAGAAAATAAAATTAGTATTTTACAATTACAAGAACAGTTAAAAGAAATAGAATCTTCTATTACAGAAACAAATGGAAAGATGAAAGAATATAATGCTTTGATGGAACAAGAGAAAGAGAGGGAAGAATCTATTGTCAAAAAACAAGGGGTAGTTACTGTAGAATGTGCTAGTTTGGAACAAAATCTACAATTTATGAAAGAAAATAGGAAGCGTTTGGAACAAGAATTAGAACGTCTTTTAGAAGAAGAACTTCGTTTAAAAGAAGAAAATAGTTTAACGAAAGAACGCTTAACAGAACAAGAACAAGGTATTCAAGTGGCATCGAAAGAAATTGTGGAGTGGAAACAACAAGTAGAACAAGAAACAGGAAAGTTAGAAACATTAGAGAAGAAAAAAGCACAGATTACAAAAGAACATAAAGATTTCTTTTCTAAAAGAGAGGAGCTTTCTAGTCACATTACACAGTTAGATAAAGAAGTTTATCGTTTTCATAACCAAATAGAGCGTTTAGAAGAAGCTATGAATCAGCAAGCAGATTATATGTGGCAGGAATATGAAGTAACGGTGGAGGGTGCAAAAAAATATAAGGATACTACACTACCAGCTTATACAGGCATGAAAAAAGAGATTGCAGAGTTGAAATCTAGTATGAAAGCACTTGGTAATGTCAATGTAAATGCGATTGAGGATTATAAAAATCTTTCAGAGCGTTATGAATTATATACGAATCAGAGACAAGATTTATTAGAAGCAGAGGAAGCACTACGAAGAATTATTGAGCAACTCGATAAAGAAATGCGAAAGCAATTTGAAGAAAAATTTAAGGCAATTAAAGAGCAATTTGATGTTGTATTTAAAGAATTATTCGGTGGTGGTAAAGGAACATTGGAATTGGTAGAAGATGAAGATATTCTAACAGCAGGGATTCGAATTATTGCACAGCCTCCCGGAAAAAAATTGCAAAATATGATGCAATTGTCTGGTGGAGAAAAAGCATTGACAGCCATTGCTCTTTTATTCGCTATTCAAAACTTAAAACCGTCTCCATTTTGTTTATTAGATGAAATAGAGGCGGCGTTAGATGATTCTAATGTAGGACGATATGCAAAGTATTTACATAAGCTAACAAAACATACCCAGTTTATTGTAATTACACATCGTCGTGGTACGATGGCATCAGCAGATACGCTTTATGGTATTACGATGCAGGAAAAAGGTATTTCCACTTTAGTATCTGTAAATTTAATTGAAAATGAATTAGAACAATAGTTGGAGGAAATATGGGATTTTTTAGTAGATTAGCACAAGGATTGACAAAAACAAGAAATAATATTGTAGCAGGAATTGACTCTATTTTTAATGGATTTACTGCAATTGATGATGATTTTTATGAAGAATTAGAAGAAATTTTAATTATGTCGGATGTAGGAATCAATACAACGACAAAAATTATGGATAACTTGAAAGAAAAAGTAAAAGAAACAAAAACAAAAAATCCAGCAGCTTGTAGAAAGTTATTGATGGATAGCATGAAAGAACAAATGTCTGTACCAGAAGATGCTTATGAATTTGAACATAGAAAATCGGTTGTTTTATTGATTGGTGTCAATGGAGTTGGTAAAACAACTTCGATAGGAAAATTAGCAGGTCAGTTAAAAGCAGATAGAAAAAAAGTATTGATTGCGGCAGCAGATACATTCCGTGCAGCAGCGATTGAACAGTTGACGGAATGGGCACATCGAGCAGATGTTGATATTATTGCACAAAAAGAAGGTTCTGACCCAGCAGCAGTTGTGTTTGATGCAGTAACGGCAGCAAAAGCAAGAAATACTGATGTACTTCTTTGTGATACGGCAGGGCGTTTACACAATAAAAAGAATTTGATGGAAGAATTGAAAAAAATTGACCGAGTAATTGATAGAGAATATCCAGAATGTTATCGAGAAACATTAGTTGTTTTAGATGGTACAACAGGGCAGAATGCTTTAGTGCAGGCAAAAGAATTTAATGCAGCAGCAAAAATTGATGGTATTATTTTAACAAAATTAGATGGTACAGCAAAAGGTGGTATCGCACTTGCAATTCAGGCAGAGCTTGGTGTTCCAGTAAAATATATTGGGGTAGGAGAACATATCGAAGATTTACAAAAGTTTGACCCAAATGCTTTTGTGGATGCTTTGTTTGATGGAATGGAGAAAAAGGAAGGAGAACAATAAAAATGTTGACATTAGAAAAATTTGAAGAAGCATCAGAAGTAGTAAAACAAGTGATTTCTAAAACAAAATTGATGCAAAGTGATTATTTAACAGAAGCAACAGGAAATAAAGTTTATTTAAAGCCAGAAAATATGCAGGTAACAGGTTCTTATAAAATCCGAGGAGCTTATTATAAGATTAGTACATTATCAAGTGAAGAAAGAGAGCGTGGATTGATTACAGCATCTGCTGGAAATCATGCACAAGGTGTTGCTTATGCTGCAAAGGAATTTCAATGTAGAGCAGTTATTGTTATGCCAACAACAACTCCGTTGATTAAAGTCAATCGAACAAAAAGTTATGGTGCAGAAGTAGTCTTGTATGGAAATGATTATGATGAAGCTTGTATTTATGCGATGAATCGTGCAGAAGCAGAAGGCATGACATTTATTCATCCATTTAATGATGAGGTAGTGGCAATTGGACAAGGCTCGATTGCAATGGAAATTGTGCAAGACCTTCCAACGGTAGATACGATTTTAGTACCAGCAGGTGGTGGTGGTTTATTAACAGGAATTTGTACATTTGCGAAAATGCTCAATCCTAAGATTCGTATTATTGGAGTAGAACCAGTAGGGGCAAATTGTATTCAAGAATCTCTTAGAAAAGGAGAAATAGTTACATTAGACTATGTAGATACGATTGCAGACGGTACAGCAGTAAAAACGCCGGGTGATAAGATTTTCCCTTATATTAAAGAAAATGTTGATGAAATTATTACAATAGATGATAGTGAACTTGTTGTGGCATTTTTAGATATGTTAGAAAATCATAAGATGATTGTAGAAAATTCCGGATTACTTTCTGTAGCTGCATTAAAACATTTAGAGCCTCAAGGAAAAAAAGTAGTAGCTGTGTTAAGTGGTGGTAATATGGATGTAATTACTGTATCTTCTGTAGTACAACATGGATTGATTCAAAGAGGTCGCGTATTTACCGTTTCTATTTTGTTACCAGATAAGCCAGGTGAACTTGTAAATGTAGCAAAAATTATTGCAGATAATCAAGGAAATGTTATCAGGTTAGACCATAATCAGTTTGTAAGTATCAATCGTAATAGTGCTGTAGAGTTGACACTTACGATTGAAGCGTTTGGACATGAACATAAAGAATCGATTATTTCTGCACTTCGTAAAAAAGGATATGAACCAAAAATAACACAACCAAAAGGATTCTAACATTGATTTTTTACATTTGTTCTGTTAAACTAAGAGTATTCCCAAAATACAGACAAAAATTTTCCTTGACAAAATAGGAAAAACAAGATAAAATGGAACAAAAGTTCGTGAACAAAGATTCGTTTTTGGAGGTAGTTAATATGGTAGATAATGAAAAGTTAAAAGCATTGGAGTCAGCTTTAGGGCAAATAGAAAAACAATATGGGAAAGGTTCTGTTATGAAGTTAGGAGATAGAGCCGACCGTATGAATGTAGAAGCAATTCCTACAGGTTCTTTAAGTTTAGATATTGCTCTTGGAGTAGGTGGTATTCCAAAGGGACGAATTATTGAAATTTATGGACCGGAATCTAGTGGTAAAACAACAGTAGCGTTGCATATGGTAGCAGAAGTGCAAAAGCGTGGTGGAATTGCAGGTTTTATTGATGCAGAACATGCTCTTGACCCTGTGTATGCGAAAAATATCGGTGTAGATATTGATAACTTATACATTTCTCAGCCAGATAACGGAGAACAAGGCTTAGAAATTACAGAAACCATGGTTCGTTCTGGAGCAATTGATATTGTGATTGTAGACTCTGTAGCTGCACTTGTTCCAAAAGCAGAAATTGAAGGTGAGATGGGTGACTCTCATGTTGGTCTTCAAGCAAGGCTCATGTCGCAGGCACTTAGAAAATTAACAGCAGCAATTAGTCGTTCTAACTGTATTGTTGTATTTATCAATCAGCTTCGTGAAAAGGTTGGTATTATGTTTGGTAATCCAGAAACAACAACGGGTGGACGTGCTTTGAAATTTTATTCTTCGGTACGCTTAGATGTGAGAAGAACAGAATCATTAAAAGCTTCTGGTGAAGTAGTTGGTAATCGTACTCGTATTAAAGTAGTAAAGAATAAAGTGGCACCTCCATTTAAGGAAGCAGAATTTGATATTATGTTTGGTAAAGGTATTTCTAAGGAAAGCGATATTTTAGATTTAGCAGTGAATGAAAATATTGTGATGAAGAGTGGAGCATGGT
>CALASV010000236.1 GCA_937888895.1 uncultured Clostridia bacterium
TCCTTTTGTTGAAAAAATGAGTGTTAATATTTTAGCACCGGATACCATAAAAATCGTAGTGTATGAAAAAGCGGTTGCAGGGTACATAGAATATTTAGGAAAGTATATGTATTTTGATAAAGATGGAATTGTGGTGGAAACGTCGGATAAAAAGACGATGGGGATTCCACAGATTACAGGGTTGGAATTTAATTATGTAGTATTACACGAAAGCCTTCCGATTGAAAATACGGAAATTTTTCAATCAATTCTGGATATTTTGATTTTATGTAAAACATATTATATTCTGCATTATGTTCGCTTGATTCGGTACAATAATATCCAAAATTTCTAATATAATCTAATCTTACTTTATCATACACATCTGGTTTTGCCATAAACTCATCTACTTTTGCTTTAATTTCTGGATAAAGGTCCACACCATTTTTATCCTTTAATTCTAAAAGCCATGCCATATGATTGATACCAGCAATTAGTTCTTTTCTACCTTCTAATTTATCCTGCATACCAAGCATTCCTAACAAATGCCCCGAACAAACTTGAACACTATGACAAAGACCTACGGTTTTCACATTCGTATAGCGTAGCATATAACCTGTCAACATTGCCATTGGATTTACATAATTCAAAAATAAGGCATTCGGACAAACTTCTTCCATATCCTCTGCAAACCCTTTCATTACAGGAATCGTACGAAGTGCTCGCATAATACCACCAATACCAAGAGTATCTCCTATTGTCTGTCTTAAACCATACTTCTTTGGTACTTCAAAATCAATAATCGTACAAGGGTCATAAAGTCCTACCTGAATTGCGTTTACTACAAAATCAGCACCACGAAGAGCCTCTTTTCTTTGCTCCACCCCTACATAACATTCAATTTTACCATATCCACCTTTGGTCAATCTCATTGCTTCTAAAATAGTACGGCTTTCTTCTAAACGCTGTGCATCAATATCATACAATGCAAATACACTATCACGCAATGCTTCTGCACACATACAATCACCAATGACATTTCGTGCAAAAACAGTACTACCAGCACCCATAAATGTAATCTTCATATTCCATTTCTCCTTTTATTTTTTATATTTATTTTAAAAGAAGTTCTTCATTCGCTACTTTCATACTATGAGAAAGGAATCCAGCACATGTAGCAAATGCTGCTCCTGTAGTACAAGTACCTTTGACTGGGTCTACACTTTCACAAGCAATTCCATTATCCATTTCTATCAATTCTAATTCTTTAAATGCTTGTGCACTATGACCACTAATCAAACTATTACATAAACTGAGAATCCAAGGATAAGGTGCGTGTGCACAACCAATTTCTGCAATAGGAAAATTAGCAAAACTATATTCATAAGCAGGAGAACGAATAATAGAAACTGTATTACACCAAATATCATCTGTTTTTTCACAGAATCCATAATAAGGAAGTAATTGTAAACTTCCTGGTGGTTCATCATAAATATTATGTTGTCCTTTTAAATCAATCGACCAAGCAAAGTAAGGTTTGTTACTATCATCATAAAATACACAATGCTTATAAATTGCTTCTTTTACTTCATCTGCAATGAAAGCTTTCGATGCATACTTGTTAGGGTATAATTTTGCCAATGCTTTTAAGCTACGCCACACAAGCATATTGTCATAAGTTAAATATGGATATACAATTTCATCATCTGTTGGTTGAAGAAATGTTTCATATAAAGCAATTTCTGGATGACGCATCGCATCTAATGTCTTTAAAATCTGACTAATGCCTTTTTGAACATTAGAATCTTCTAAAATTTCTGTATTACCTGTTTGATTTACATAAGCTTCTAACGCAATGATAGGAGCCATCAATTCATCTAATTCAAATCCAGGTTCCAAAACTGTTCCATCAATATAATGGGAATGAATACCAATATTTCTTCTTTGACGACCAAAAATATAATGTAATACCTGTTCTGCTAATTCATGGTCTGCATCTAAAATCGAAGGATAAGCCCATAACAATACATCTCTATCCCAATAAGCAGCACTTACATAGTAACGTGTTCCACGACTCGTAGCACATACTAATTCTTCTGTATCCATTGTGATACCTGTTGCATAAAAAAGACAGAAAAATAAATTCGTATTATAAATTTCTGTTAATTTTTCTTTTGGTTGTGGTTCTAGGTATCGAACAAAACTATATTTTAAAGCTTTTTTTAATTCTAAACTATTACACACTTTACCTATAAT
>CALASV010000237.1 GCA_937888895.1 uncultured Clostridia bacterium
TTTTTGCTACCATTTGAGTAATATCATCTAATGGAATATCTACAGCAGCAACTAAATCTTTGATGTTATTTCTTTTAATATGCGTACTAGCACTTACAATAAAACTTCCTGTATTTGCATCTAAGTAAGGTGCACCAAATTCAAAGCTTTCATTATGAAGTCCTTCTTTGTACCAGTCACGTTCCGATATGATATAATCGTCATCGGGTTGCCAACCAGAACCATCTAAATAAGTACCATCGGAAGCACCTTCATAAATACCATTTGGAATGCTATCAATGAGTTGATTTGTTACAGAGGTAAGATAATCAAGTTCTTCTTTTTCAGAACGAAATTCTATTGTTTCTAATGTGTTTTTTACAGAATCTAAAGAAGAAAGAATACGCTCTTTCCAGGCTTCAATGATATTTGTATTATAATTAGATTCTTTTTCTAGTTCTTGGTAAGTTGATTTTGTGATAATAGATTTTGTACTTGTAAAGTTGATTACCATAACTAAACTCACAATAATTACTATTAATGGTAAAATCAGTAGTAATAGTTTCTTTTTTAGACTTCCTTTGTTTGAATTTTTCATAATATACCTCCTTATTTACTGATAATTTTATAAAAAATTAAGAAATAATGCAATGTAATTTTAGAAAAATTTTAGTTAAAATGTAACAGTTCAGCCATACAGCTCGATTTGACTGCTATGCAGTCGTTTTCGTTGCTAACGCAACTAAAAATCTCGCTTTATGGGCGAACGCCAAAAACAAAATCTATAAAAATCGCCTTTACAAGTAAACTTGTAGTCGATTTTTTTATAAATTTTGTTTTGGCTGAACTGTTACGTTAAAATTATAATTTTATAGAAATATATTGACTTTTTTGATGAAATATTGCAAACTATAATAAGTAGATTTAAAAACTAGATAAAGGGGTATTAAAAAATGGTAAAGATAATAACAGATTCTTCTACATTGTACAGGGAGAAAGAAGCAAAAGAATTAGGAGTAGAGGTATTACAACTTTGTGTAACAGTTGGTGATTTAGAAGGTCGTGATTTAACGGTAGATATGGATGAATTTTATGGAAAAATTCAAAAAGGAGGGATTCCGATGTCTTCTCAACCTCCGATTGGAGAGGTCGTAGAAGTTTATGAGAAAGATAAAGATTGTGACATTATTAATATTGCAATAGCAGATGGGCTTTCTGGTACTTATCAAAGTGCTTGTGGTGCGAGAGAGATGGCAGAAAATAAAGATAAGATTACGGTATTTAATACAAAGACATTATGTGGACCTCATAGATATATGGTAGAACAGGCTCAGAAAATGAAAGAAAAAGGTTGTTCTGCAAAGGAAATTTTAGCATGGTTAGAAAAAGCGACAGAAAAAACAGAATCTTTTTTAATTCCACAAGATTTTAATTTTTTAAGACGAGGTGGACGTTTAACTCCTGTGGCGGCAGCATTAGGTTCTGTATTGAAGTTAAAGCCAGTTATGATGTTGACAAAGGATGGTAAGAAATTAGATAAATTTGCAGTAAAAAGAACGATGAAGGCAGCAGTTGGAGCAGTAGTAGAGCATTTGAAAGAAGCAAAGTTAGATAAGCGTCATATTGTTTATATTTCTCATGCTAGAGCATTAGAAGATGCGAAAGAAGTTTCACATTATTTAAAAGAAACATTTCCAGAAATCGAAATACAAATATTAGATTTAGGAGCTGCATTTGTAACACAAGGTGGACCACAATGTATTGCTATTCAGTATATTGAGAAAATTTAACCGAATTAAGTAAGCGTAAGAAGGGGATGTTGCAAAATGAAACCTTAATCAAAATATAGTGTATCATTTTTTTGATAAGAAAACTATATGTTGTAGGTTGAGTTCGTTTTGTAACATCCTCTTTTTTGTAAAAACTATTTATAGAAAGAAGAAAATTGTTCTATCAATTCCATAGGAAAATCAATTTTATTATAAAGAGAAGTTGTATTGTTTGTATCAATTTTGTATCCAAAATGACTGATATCATCATAAATTTGAATCGTAATATTAGGATAGTTAGAAAAAGTAGTTTCCCATAAAGCAATATCATCTGCAAAGAGTTGGTTATCATAAGTGCTGTTTATAATAAGAGTGTTAATATTACGTTCTTTTATATTTTTTATAGTATCTAATTCGTTATAAGATGCCCAGTAATAATCAGGTGTATTATAATAGTAATATCCATTACAGTTAGAGGAAATACATTCTTTTGCTATTTGTGTATATGTTTCATAAGCAGATTGATTGCTAGGGTCAATTGCTCTATATTGTTCTAGTAAAACATCTGCAAGATGTCTAGCAGTACTATTAAATAAAATGATACCATCAATTTCAGAAGCATTTTTTGCCAGTTTGGTTGCAATTTGCCCACCAAGACTATGTCCTAGTAAATATAAATTTGTAATATTTTGTTCTTTCAGAAAATTTAGTGCTGTAGTAAAGTCACTGATATATTCTTCATAAATAGTATCTGTAATTTTCGCTTCATTGGCATAATGGAGAGTACGTTTATCTATTCTAAGAGAATTAATTCCGTTTTCGGCAAGACCGTATGCGATATGTGCAAATGGAGTAAGTAGACCAATCGTTTCATTAAAATCGCTAGGACCTGAACCAGAAATGAGTAAAGTAGCAGGATGAGAATTATCATCATCTATATAAGTATAAACAGCATTTAAGTCATATCCATCATTTGTTAAAATAAAATATTGTTCTACAATATTGTCATCATATCGAATTTCAAATGTATGTTTAAAAAACATATCATAAGTAAAAGAATATAACTTTACATTTTTTAATTCTACATTAAAATGAAGTTGTATGTTTTCAAAATCTAAAATACAATTATACATATCTACTTCATTGGAAGTAATTATTTCTTTATTTGAAACAGTATTTAAATTGCCACCAATCATAGATAAGTTGTCAAATACAGAAACAAAATTTTTAAGAGTAAGTAAGGATTGTAATTGTTTATCAGCATAGTCATATAGTTCTGTAATATTATGTTCCTTCCATTTTTCGATGATAAAATCAAATAGTTGTTCATTTGTTGTTGGAGTTGTTGGTAAAGGAGTTGGAGTAAGTAAGGCTTTGGTAGGAGTGTTTGTATTTGTAATCGTTGATGAGTTTGGTGAATTATTACAAGAAATACAAAATAAAATAGAAAATAGCATGATAGATAATAAAAACTTTTTTCTTTGCATAAAATTAATATTCCTTTCTTTTAATCATGAGTAAGCATAAATTGTGAATATCCAACGAACTATTCATAGTAACTAAGCCAAAGTCCATGAATTTTATCTTCATGAAATACATAACGGATTTTTAAACCTAAGTTTTCATATTTTAGATAATGAAGTATAATATTTGGATATTTTTTATCTTGTTCTATTTTGTCAAAACAAATAAAGTTTCCAAGTGGCGATAATATGTCTGCACGAACTTTTTTATAGACATTTGGTGGCATATATTCTATCATTTGACTACTGAAATGAGAATAAAGTATGGAATGATTTTCAAATACAATACCATTCGAACATTCTAAAATAATAGAAATTTTATGAGCATAATCGTTACATAAAGAATGTTCAAATTTATGTTCAAAAATATCTTTTTCTGATTCTAATATAGCAAGAGCTTCATTTAATAAATTGATTTCTTTTCTTTTACTTTCTATGGAAGCTATAATTTCAGTACGTTTTGTTATAATGGTCTGTTTTAAGTCATTGTTTTGTTGTTGAAGTTCTGAAATTGCTTTAATAGAAAGACCTAATGTACGTAATACTATAACATTTCGGATATGTTGAATTTGTTCTTTTGTATATTGTCTACGTTTTGAATTTTTAATTTTTGTACTTTCGATAATTTTTTTCTCTTCATAAAAACGTAATGTTCTTGATGTAGTTCCAAGCATAATGCAAACTTCATTGATATCATAAAGAAATTGGTTATTCAAAAAATTCACCTCCTGTTTTTTATATCGTATCACTTGACGTTACGTTAATGTCAAGAAGAAAATAAAATAATTTTCACATTGATTTTTTTGCTATTTTGTAGGAAAATAGAGTATCAAAATAAAGAGGTGGAAAACGTGGATTATTTTTGTACAGAACAAGAAAGAAAGATAAGTCATTCTACTTGTTATTTAGAATTTCAAAGAGGAAGCTTTCATGGAGAGTGTTGGTTAATAGATTCTATTTCATTACATATTGATATCTTCGATAACTTAAAATTATATAAGATATTTAGAACAGCAATACCTGACTTTGATTATTATGGAATTACAGAAGTAAATCAAAGTCAGTGGGAGATATTGAAGAAACTTGCACTAGAACAAGGGGGAGAAGTACAAAAAGTAATAGAGGAACTATCTATCTGGGTTTCAGATTGTTTTGAAACAGAAAAAATATTTACGATATGGGGCATTTAATGGTTGTCATTTTTCTTTGTATAGTATAGAATAGTAAAAATAATAATTGCTTGAAAGGATTTTTTATGATTGAATTACTGGCTAAAGTTGTCATAAAAGATGTTGAGAAGGAAAATTCGCCAAAAGTTCGACAAGTTTATGGTATATTATGTGGAGTATTAGGAATTTTTCTTAATTTAATTTTAGCATTAGGAAAATTTATTGCAGGGTTACTTTCTGGTTCAATTGCGATTATGGCAGATGCAGCAAATAATTTGTCGGATGCAGGTTCTTCATTAATTGTATTATTTGGTTTTAAACTTGCAGGACAAAAGCCTGATACAGACCACCCTTTTGGACATGGGCGAATGGAATATATTTCAGGATTAGTTGTTTCTATGTTAATTATGTTCATGGCATGGGAATTGATGAAATCATCGATTCAAGAAATTTTTCATCCAAGTGAAGTCGTATTTGAACCAGTCACATTAGGTATTTTATTTTTTTCAATTGTTGTCAAGTTTTATATGTTTTATTATAATCGTAATATTGGGAAGAAAATTCATAGCGAAACGATGTTAGCAGCTTCTATGGATAGTTTAGGAGATATGGTTGCAACTACTGTAGTTTTGATATCTATGTTGCTTTCTCATTATTTACAGTGGAAAATAGATGGAATTTGTGGAGTATTGGTAGCATTTTTGATGCAGGAGTTACTTCTGCAAAAGAAACGATTAATCCATTGCTTGGGCAAGCACCAGAACCAGCATTTGTAGAACAGATTGAGAAGATAGTGCTTTCGGAAGAAGGTATTGTAGGGGTTCATGATTTGATTGTGCATAATTATGGTCCAGGAAGGACGATGATTTCTTTACATGCAGAAGTGCCAGCCGATGAGGATATTGTAGCAATTCATGATGTGATTGATAGGGTAGAGCGTCGGTTGAAAGATGAGTTAAATTGTGCAACTATTATTCATATGGACCCAATTTCTATGAAAGACGAAGAAACATTAAAGTTAAAAGAAGTAGTAACTAATATTGTAGAGGAAATTGACCCTGTGTTGTCGATTCATGATTTTCGTATTGTAAAAATGCCAAATTATACGAAAGTTATTTTTGATATGGTAATTCCATTTGAATTTTGTTTACCAGATGTGGATGTGATTTATCAAGTGAAGAAAAAAATAGGAGAATATAATTCGCATTGTTTGCCTGTCATTGAAGTAGATAAAGCATGTGTAAAGTAAGAAATGGACTAATACAACATTTGATGATTTGTTGATTAGATAATAGCGATAGGTGAATTAGAAAAAATAGAGATAAAGGAGACTAATGATATGCCACCAAGAATTCCGATTGAAACGTCAGCAAGACATATTCATATTAGTAAAGAAGATTTTGAAACATTGTTTGGAGCAGGAAAGGAACTTACTTTTGTAAAAGAACTTTCTCAACCGGGACAATATTTGGCAGCAGAAAAGTTAGCTGTCATTGGACCAAGAGGAGAATTTGAACGAGTATCTATTTTAGGTCCATTTCGTAGTAAAACACAAGTAGAAATTTCAGTAACCGATGCTAGAAAACTTGGTGTTCCAAGTGTGATTCGTCAGTCTGGTGATATTGCAGGTAGTCCTGGTTGTATTTTGCGAGCAGGGGAGAATGAACTTCAAATTTCAGAAGGTGTGATTGTAGCAAAACGACATATTCATATGCGACCAGTCGATGCATTACAATATAATGTAAAAGATAATGAAAATGTATTTGTCATTACAAAAAGTTATGAACGTAACTTAATTTATGCAGATGTAGTTGTGCGAGTAAGTAATCAGTTTCGACTTTCTATGCATGTAGATACGGATGAGGCAAATGCGTTTGCTGGAGATGCCGAGCCGTATGGTGTAATTGTAAAAATATTTGATACAGAGTCTTATTCTGTTGACCAGTGGATGGAGGAAGTACTTCGAGGAATTAATCGAATTTATTAATAAAAAGCCTTGTTAGAGGAAAAATCTAACAAGGCTTTTTTGTGTAATATTATACTGTTCCAGTTACTTGTAAAATGACAGAACCAGGAACAATATTCCATTGTCCTGTTGTAGGGTCTTGGTTATAAGTGGCAGCAGGAACGGTAATTATACTAGGAATGGTTTGGAATAAACCAGTAGTTTCATCGTAAGTGTATTGAGTGCCTTCTGTCAGTGTATTGCCATTTAATGTTACTACAATTGAATTTAAAATAGGATTAAAATTATCTGTAACAGTAACATTGTCAGTAGCGACAGCAGGAGTGTTTCCAGTATTTTGAATGACAAAAGTGTAAGTTAATTGACCGTTTTCTGCTACTGTTTCAGGAGAAATACTCTTTGTAATAGAAAGATTCGCATTGTTAGCAACGGTAATAGTTTCATTAACAGTAACATCTGAAGTAAGTCCATTACCAGAAATAGTTGCTGTATTTGTAATAGTAGAAGTAGCAATAAGAGGAGCAAATTCATTTACTCTTGTTTCATAAATAATTAAACCATTACCATTCGCAGGAATATTGATACCAGTAATTACAAGGGGAGGACTAGAAACAGCAGTAACACCTGTTTGGAGTACACCATTTGCATAATATTGAACAGAATCGGGAACATAAGTTAAAGGAGCAATGGTTGATGTACCAAATGGATAAGCACCTAAATTATCTGTGACAGTAAGATTATTGATTGGGGTGTTACCTGTATTTAAAATACTAATGACATACGTTACAGTGTCCCAAGTTTGATAAGTGTCAGATAATGCATTTTTTACAGCACTTATTGGTTCTACAATTTCACCAGTAACAATGTTAGAAGTAGTAGTTGTATTATTATAAGACAATGTTGCTTGATTTGTAAAAATAGCCATAAGAAAAAACTCCTTCAATTTTGATTTCTTTATAGTATATGACAAAAAAGTATAAAGAGTTCTTAAATAAAATGATATTTAATAGGATAGTACTTTATACTTTTTTGTATATGACAAAAAAGTATAAAGAGTTCTTAAATAAAATGATATTTAATAGGATA
>CALASV010000238.1 GCA_937888895.1 uncultured Clostridia bacterium
CAAAAACAAAATCTATAAAAATCGCCTTTACAAGTAAACTTGTAGTCGATTTTTTATAAATTTTGTTTTGGTTGAACTGTTATAGAAATATAACGGATTAATAAAAAATTATTGACATTCTCGAATATCGAGAATATAATAAAACTATACAATCTCGATATTCGAGAATGGGGGTGGGGAAACGCAATGCCAAGAGAAAAATTTCATACATTAACAGAGCAGATGTTTTATGTTTTGCTTTGTTTGAAAGAAGAATGTTATGGTATGGATATTTTGGATAAAGTTCCTGCGATGACAGGAAAGCGTGTAACGGTTGGTTGTGGAACATTATATAATTTATTAGAGCAGTTTTTAGAAGCAAAGATGATTCGTGAAACAAAAGTAGAAGGAAGAAAACGAAGTTATATTTTAACAGAAAAAGGGAAGGAAATATTAGCAAAAGAATATGAACGAATTCAGGCTCAAGCACAAGATTATCGTACCATTTTCGGAGAGGAGGGAGTAAAATGAAAGATGTAAAATATTGCTTTGAACAATTTGCTTTTTATGACCATACTACTATTCAAGAAAAATTAGAAGCAATGGCATTACAAGGTTGGCTTGTTGAGAAAGCTGGTAATTTTCTATGGAAATATCGTCGTATTGAACCGAAAAAACTTCATATAGCTGTTACTTATGTTCCTAATGTTTCAGAGTTTGACCCAATAGTAACAGATAATCAACAAATGATGGAAGAGTTTGCGAAAAAAGATGGTTGGAATATTGCTTGTCGTTATGGAAAGATGCAGATTTTTTATAATGCAGAAGAAAATCCTACTCCAATGGAAACAGATGCAGTAATACAAGTAGAAACTGTACATCGTGCTATGAAAAAAAGTATGTTACTAACACATTTTTTCATTTTATTTCTTTGTGTATATCAGTTCATCCTTATGACAGTTCAGTTTTTTAATAAACCAATGCAGTTTTTGGTAACACCGTCTTCTATTTATATGTTTCCTGTATGGATTTTACTTATAATTCCTATTATAATAGAACTTGTTTATTATTTTCGATGGTATAAAAAAGCAAAAATAACAGCAGAAGAAACAGGGACTTTTCTTGCAGTAAAGTTAAATCATAAAGTAAGTTTTCTTTTTATTGGACTTGGAATAGTTTTAATTATTATTTCTTTTATGAGTTCAGGTAGAACAATGGCAATTACTATGGTGGCTTTAGGAGTAGCATTTGTGATAAATCCAATACTTGTAAATATAGTAAAAAGTTGGATGAAGAAAAAAGGGATTTCTCGTGGAGTAAATCGTTTTATATCTTTTTGTATTTCTTTTACTTATATGTTTGCAGTAATGGTTATCATTGTATATATTGCTATTAATTATGGGATAGGAGATGATAAAAAAGCAGTTGGTACGTATGAACTTTATGGACATATTTATAATATATATAATGAAGAACTTCCATTAGAAATAGAGGATATTATGGAAGTAGAAGGACAATGGTCGAAGGAAGTACAAGGAACAAAAACTATATTTGCTTCTCAAATGGAATATAGGCAGCACTCGATTCCAGTAGAAAATAACAAAGTACCTGATTTATCTTATAACATTATAGATATAAATGTACCGTTTTTATATGAATTTTGTAAACAAAGTTTGCTAAACGAACATCAAGATGAAATAGGAGACGACTTTATTTTTTATGATTCGTATTTTAAGGTAGATGAAAGTGTTTGGAACGCAAAAGAAGCCTATCAATTACGTTGGAGTGATAGTATTTTAGATAGATATTTGATATGTTGGGAAAATAGAATTGTAGAAATTAAGTTTTACTGGCAACCAACGAGGGAACAGATTGCAAAAGTAGTAGAGATTTTAGGTGAAAAATAAATTATTTTGGAGGAATAGTAAAATGGAACAAAATCAAGTTCAAAAAACAACAAAACATATTTTAAAAATTGCACTGCTTTTTCAAATCATATATATGTTGAATGTTATAGTAGTAATGGCATTCCCTAGACCATTTTTAATACTGCGAGGGCTTTCAGGAAATTATGACTTACCATTTAACAGTATTTATGTTGGAAAGACAGTTATCTGTACCTTATTATTTATTATTTTATATGTTATCTTGAATATTCAAATCAATCAGAAGAAAAAATTAGGAGTAGGAACAGGAATTTTATTGGTGATAGTTTCCTATATTACATATTTTATTGCAGATGAAGTTTCTAGTGTTTTATATTCCAGTAAATTGCAGAAATTAGTAGATGAAACGATAACAAATAACCCATTAGCAACAGCAAGTCAAGGAGAAAATATTGCAGCAAATGCTATGTTAATAAATTATTGTGGTTTAGCTAAAGTATGGTTTTTCATAGCAATTGTGTTACTGTTTATTGCTTATGGAATATACTCATTTTATTGTAAAAATGAATTAGAGAATAGAAAAAGTAATCATTAGAAAATAAAAATATTTTGTTGAATTTATTTAACCGAATTAAATAAGTCCCCCCACT
>CALASV010000239.1 GCA_937888895.1 uncultured Clostridia bacterium
CACCAATATTTCCTATTTTACCAATCAAACTTGCACCTTTACCAACAGCCATACCAGGAACCATTAATGAAACAGTTGTAGCAGCGGAAGTTAATCCATTCATCCACCAACCAAAATCATTAATATGAAATCCTTCATCATTTTGTTTTTGATAAATAGGAAGAAGTTCATCTCTTACATAAGATTGCCAATCTTCTATTGTACGAGAAACAGGATTTGTATAATCGTTTTCATCAGAAAAAGCATTTACGGCAGCATCAAATAAATCACTAAATCCTCTTACAGTTCCAAGAATAATTTCGTTTCCAAGAGCTTGACCAAGCATATGACCAAATTGAGTCATAAGAGGTTGATTTTTAGCTCTTTCATATTCAAGTTCTTCTTGACTACTAATAGGATTTATATAAGCTTTATTTTTAGAAAATTTATTAGCCTCGTCACGAAGATTAGTAAGACCATAAGTTTGTTCAGAAATAACTCTTGCAGTTGCATCAGTTGGGTCTTTTACATCTTCAATATTATCACTATGTAAACGAGGAATGGAGCTAAGACCTTTCTTAGCTCCTTTCTTATAATTAGGATTAGGAACAGTCGTTCCTTCTTGTATAAATTTTATAATATCCATAATTATTCCTCTATATCGTTGCCTAATTGAGCAGCAACAACTTCAACAGAATATCCGGTAGTTTCTGCAATATCTTTACAAATTTTTACTAAAGCATTTTCCATTCTTTCATTTGTTTGACCACCAACTTTATGATAATTCTTTATTTGTTGATATTGCTCTATAGCAACTGTAAACTTTGTAGCATCGGCTTTAGTCATTGGAATATCTTCGCCCCATATAGAAACATTATATACTTCTAATCCAGGAGTATTATTTAAAGTTGTAACTTTAATATTGCTTAAAACAGGATTTTGTTCTGCAACAGAAAGATATTCAGAAGTTCCTGTTTGAGCAATTATAGAAAGTTTGTTAGCAGCTATTGTTTCTGGATTATTCATAACTAATGTTCTGCCTGTTTCACCTCCAAGACCAGGAATATAATATTTAGCTTGAACATTTTTCTTTGATTCATCATCATATATGGTTATATAATAACCACCAAGTTCATTTTTAAGAGGGTCAACAGCAGCAGGAGCAAAAGCAGGAGTATATTCAATTCTATTATCTTTATATGCAGAATTTATTTCATTACTTATAGTAACTTTATCTTTTGGACTTTCAACAATATGTCCTTTTTTATCTTCTCCTTGTTTAAATATTTGATATTGATTTATATCACCACTTGCAATAATTCTTGCTATATTTTCATTATGTTTTTTAATTTCATCATTTGCAGCCTCTCTATTAAGTAAACCAAGTTGATATTGGTTTTCTATATAATTAGAATTCCATGTTTGACCTTCAAGCATTGTAACATCAACATCAATATTTTTGGGATTAACATTATACCTAGAACTATATTTATCTATAATAGATTGAGCTTTGTTATATTCGTCTGAAATTTTTCTTATACTCGCTGTATCATTATTTACAAACCATTTTCTATTTTTAGATTTTGGATTTATAATTTCAGGTTTACTTTGCTGTATATTATAAGCAGGATTATAATCTCTATTACCTCCAGCTAATGCAGTTTCATCATAAGCTTTTGTTATATAAGAAAATATTTGAGGTATATAATTTTGATTATTTTTATTTATTGTAATAGTATTACTTCCTATTGTTAATCCATAATCAGAAGGATTGGTAACAAGTTCTCTAAATCTATTTAATGTTTCTTTAGAAACTTTAACTGTAAGATTTCCATCGCTATCATATTTATCTTTTAAAGAATTTAATATTCTATCATCATGTTTAGTAGCACCATTTATAAGTTGTCCACCATTCAACATTCTATTTGCCCAATCCCATTCTTTTTTATCACTTTCTGTCATATTTTTTGTATATGCTTCTAAAGTATCTTCAGCAGATTTATACATTCTAAGCATATTACCTAATTGAACTTGTTGAACAGGATTTAAATTATCACTTAATTCACTAACAGCATTACTAAGTTCTTCGTAATTTTGAGGATTGATATCTTTACCTGTTAAATTTTTGTAAGTATTTATAATTTCATTTTTAACAGTATTCATACTATTAACTGCATCACCACCAGGATTAGTAGGAATAGATAATACAATTCCTCTACCAGCAGAACTAAGGTCATCTAAACTTAAACTGCCACCATTTAAACCACCTAAAGCAGAAGCTGCAGCTTGAATCTTTGCAGCTTTATAAGTAGCTAAACCATTACCATAAGTTGTTTTTGTAGAATTATTATAATATTGAGCAGCTTCAACAGCAGGTGCTATTCTTTTCATTAAATATTCCGTTTCAGTTAAAGGAATACCATTTGCATCAGTAACATCTGAAACAGGAACAATAGAATTTCCTTGAGCATCTTTTGTAGATTGTTTAGAAAGTTTCCATAAAGCAACATCATAATCTTGTTTTAAACTTTCTTGAGCACCAGGAGTTTCAAGTATAACAGATTGAATACCTGCAAGAATTTTTTCACGAGTTAATCTTTCCCATTCTCCAGTAGTAGCATTAAACACTTGTCCATCATAAGCTTTAGAAGGGTCAGTAGTAATATTACCATTTTCATCAAGCCAACGAGTAACAGTCCCACTACCAGATTCTCTTGCAGCTCTTGCTATACCTTGAGTAACCATTTTATTTAAATCTACAACAGCTTTAGGTGTAGCATTTGGAGTCCATTTAAAAGTAGTATCATAACTTCCATCCTCTTTTTGACCAGAACGATAAGGATTTAATTCTTTATAATATTCTTTCATATCGCCAGTTAATTCCTTATCGGCATCAATAGCATCTTGAAAAGCTTTATAATCAGCTTGTGCCTGTATTTTATTAATTAAAACAGGATTACTATCTATATCACCTTGTGTCTTTATTAAATCAGGAATGGCATAATATGCATTACCAGCAAAACTATTTTCTGTTATAACTTGCTCTATACCAGAAGCAAGTTCATCTTTATATGCTTGCTCACTTTCATTAAGTGGAAGTTGAGCTATTGCACTTCTAAGTTTAGAGGCCAATTCAACTCCTTTAAGATGCCCTTGTTCAAGAGTATCATAAGTTTTTTGCATAATGCCCAAATCAACAGGAGGAAGAATTGGTCTTTCAACATTTTGATAGTATTTCATATATTATCTATTAATTCTTTTACGAAGTAAACCAAATTTACCATCATAACCTATCCTATTGAGAAATTCTTCAAACTCTTTACTACCTATAACATTTTGAGCATTAGGAGAAGTAGCAGCAATTAAAGCCATATCAAGAAGATTTTGTTGTCTTGCTTCCTTACGAGCAAAATATCCTCTTTCACCAGCTATAGCTTCAGCAGCATTATTAATACCAGCAACAGAATTTTCAGAAAGCATTTCTCGTCTACGATTTTCAAAATCATAAAGACCTCTACGCCATTGATTATATTGACCGACATTTTGAGCATCAACTCCTTGACGATTAAGTCTATCAGCAGTAAGAAGTTGTAACTCAGTATTTAATTTATTACCAAATAATGTTTGATATTGTTGAGCACCTTGATTACGAACTCTTTGTCTACGGGCGAGAGCCACACGAGAATCAGCTGTATTATCTGTAATTAATCTTTCTTGACCAGCAACATCTTCTCTAATAGAAGAAACTTGAGGCTCAATATTAACTTCAGTAGGAAGTTTTTGAGCAGAAATAGGAATTGGTGCATCACCATATCTCATTCCTTTAATTGCAGAACGATTAATTAAAGAAGCAGCAAGATTACCAGTAAGATTAATGCCTAATCCTATTGCATCTGCGTTATTATTTATAGCTTTAATTATATTATTACCAGACTCACCTGCTTTTCGTAATCCTACATTAACTTTAGAATAATAAGGATTTTGTGGAACAGTTCCTGTTGAAGATTTTTCTCTAATATTACCAATACCAGGGTCATAATTAGGAGCAGGTAACTTACCAACCATAGGAGAACTAATACTATTTGACTTATATGAACCACGAATATATCTTGGAACATAATTCAAATCTTCAAAAACTCCAGCAAATGCTTTATCTATATTGTTTAATTTTACTCCTGCAAAATCAGCAAGTTCTCTTTGACTAAAAACAGTATCACCAAATTTATAATAAATAGTACCATTTTCATAATACCTTTTAGGTTTATCAACTTCAGTTCCATAAGCAGCTTTTCTTCTCCTTCTTAAAAATTCTCTTAATTTATAATAATTACTAATATGTTCAATTGGAGAAACTCTTGAATCAGTAATAATAGCTGGAGTTATAGTACCAGTTAATCCCAATTTATCATCAAATCCTAAAACTTGTTTATCTTCTATTTTTTCACCAACAGGATATATATTGTTTTTTGTTATATAATATTGTTTAGTCATATCACCACCTAATTCTTTTTTATGCCATTTACTTGCATTTCTTGCAAAGTTAGCTTTCTTAACCATAGCAGCAGAATATCTCGCTCTATTATTAAGAACAGTTCTTGCAAATTCTTGAACACTCA
>CALASV010000240.1 GCA_937888895.1 uncultured Clostridia bacterium
TTATTATAGACCACGTATAGATTTTGAAACCTTGGAAAAATATCATGAAGGATTAATTGCATTATCTGCATGTTTGGCAGGCGAAATCCCACGTTATTTGGTCAGAGGTTTTTATGAAGAAGCAAAAAAATGTACTGAAACAGGTTTACCAATGATGCGAGCATTATATCTTGAATATCCAGAAGACCGAACTGTTCGCTATATTGATGACCAATACTTATTTGGTGATAATCTTTTGATTGCTCCTATCCTAAAACCTTTAAGCAAATCAGATATACGAGAACTTTATCTTCCAAAAGGTGTTTGGTATGATTACTTTACAAAAGAAAAAATAGAATCGAATGGAATGTGGATTAGTCGTAAGATTGACCTTCAAACGTTACCTATTTATGTAAAAGAAGGAACTACACTCAACTACTGCGATGTAAAAGACCATCTTCAAAATGGTATTGATACGATTATTAAAACGGAACAATGGTAAAAAACTGGTGCTATTGGAAAATGAATTTTCCAATAGCACCAGTTTTTTCATATATTATTCCTCTGCCTTTTGTCTAATAATATCAAATTCCTCTGGAAGTACCGAAAGCTTGACAAACACTTTCTGTTTTGGATGAGGACAACTTTCCATTGCATTACCTTCTTCATCCTTCATTCCTAATACAACTACATTGATATTTTCTCCATTTTTCTTCATTAATTCTACTTCATCACCAACCGAAAACTTATTTCTTTGCTCTAATGCAATATAGCCGTCTGACATTACTTGATTTACAATACCAAGATACGTATATTCTTTCACATATACATTATTATCATAAATTTGTGCATCTTTTTTTGGTTTATCAAAGAAAAATCCAGTAGTAAACTGACGATAAGTACATTTTGCAATTTCTTCTCGATAATAAGGAAGATTTGCCTCATAAATACTTGGACTTTCAAAGAAATCATCAATTGCTTTTCGATAAGTTCTCGCTACAGCAGCCACATAAAGTGCCGTTTTCATACGACCTTCTACTTTCAAGCTATCAATTCCTGCATCTACAATTTCAGGAATATATTCAATCATACATAAATCTTTCGAATTAAAAATATAAGTTCCTCTATCATTTTCAAATACTGGTAAATATTCTCCTGGCCGATTTTCTTCCATTAAGTAATATTTCCAACGACAAGGATGTGTACAAGCTCCTAAATTAGCATCTCTACTTGTAAAATAATTACTTAACAAGCATCTACCCGAATAAGAAATACACATTGCACCATGAATAAATGTTTCAATTTCTAAATTTTCTGGAATATTTTCTCTTAATTCTTTAATTTCTGCTAAGGAAAGTTCTCTTGCCGATACTACTCTTGTTGCACCCATACGATGCCAAAAACGATATGTTCCATAATTCACATTATTTGCCTGTGTGCTAATATGAACGTCAATTTCTGGTGCATATTCTTTTGCTAAATCAAATACACCAGGGTCAGAAATAATCAATGCATCTGGACGAATTGGTGTACCGTCTGCTTCAATATCTAAGCAAGAAAGTTCCTTAAAATATTCTTTAATTCCTTGTAAATCTCGATTATGAGCTGTAATATTTGCTGTTACATATACTTTTTTTGCATGAGCATGAGCAAAAGAAATGCCTGCTGCCATATCTTCTCTAGAAAAATTTTTCGCCTTTGCTCTAAGTCCATACATTTCACCACCAATATAGACAGCATCTGCACCATATAATACAGCAACCTTTAATACCTCTAGGCTACTAGCCGGAATTAATAATTCCGGCTTTTTATTTCTTATTATCATAAATAACTCCTTTACAGACTCAGGCTCTTTTCTTCACACTTAATGCCATACCATCTCCTACTGTCACAATGGAAGTTGTCAGCCTGTCATTATGTTTTAATTCATACAAATATTCTCGCATTCTCATATGAATTGTTCTATCTCTTCTCGTAATACAGTACTTTGACTCTACAATAGAACCTTCTTGAAGTACATTATCTGTCACTAAAATAGCACCTTCTGACAACATTGGGAGTATTTGCATAAGAAAACTCATATATTGTGCTTTCGCTGCATCTAAAAAAACAAAATCATATTGCTTACCCTGTTCTTTTAAATTACATAATACTTCCTCTGCATCTCCTGTTAAAAATGTAATATCTTGTTTTCTTTGTAATGCGAAAAGATTTTTCTCTGCTTCTACAATACGCATTGGCACTTTTTCTATCGTTGTCAAATGACAATCTTTTGGCATATATTCACACATAAAAGATGCTGAAAATCCAATTGCTGTTCCTACTTCCAAAATATGTTTTGGTTGCTTTAATTCTATTAAAAATCGAAGTAAACTCTGTGCTTCTTTTCGTATAATTGGCACTTCATGTTCTAAAGCATAAGCTTCTAACTTGGCCAAATGAGATGGTAATTCCATTTCCAAAGAATTTAAATATTGTATCAGTCTAGGTTCTACTATCATTATTCCTCCTGTACTATGGCATTCGAATAATTCGTTATTTGTTCTAGTATTTCATCATACGTCATAGAAGTGTTTAAATGATACGTTCCTGCCATAATGTTATACCCCATTAACTTTACTTTCAAATAAAACGTATAACGATTTGGTATTAAACGATTCATCTCTAAACTAGCAGCTATCTCCATAGTAGATGCCCCTTCTTTTATCGTAATTTCTGCATTGATACCAGGTTTGGCATCCATTGTATATTCGCCAAATATCTGATAACAAAATTCCCTTGTTGTAATTCCAACTTTATAAATTGCAAATATAACAATGGCATAAAATACAATATTCAATAATAGGTGTAAAACGAAACTGATGACATCG
>CALASV010000241.1 GCA_937888895.1 uncultured Clostridia bacterium
CTCCTCTTACTGCTGCCATCATAGATAAAATTAAAATTATCATCGTTACTGTTTTTACACCACCTGCTGTTCCAGATGGTGAACCACCAATAAACATCAAAAGAAGAGCCAACAAACTAGAAGCCTCTGTTAATCCTTCTTGTGGTATTGTTTGAAATCCAGCAGTACGCAATGTTACTGACTCAAACAAAGAAGCCATTATTTTATTCCCAAATGATAAATTTCCTATCGTATGAGGATTTGTATATTCAAATAAGAAAATAAAAAAAGCTCCACCAAAAATTAAAGTTATAGTTACTGCCAATACAATTTTTGTATGAAGCATTGTTTTTTGAAAGGCATCTCTCCAAGCAATCTCCTTTTGAATAATCCCTTTGCCTACTCGTAGTACATCCCACCAAACAGGGAAACCAATTCCTCCAAAAATAATCAATAACATAGTGGCAATATTTATCATTACATTCGTCTGATATACAATAAAACCAGAAGAACCTACGGTATCTAATCCTGCATTACAAAATGCAGATACCGAATGAAATATCGACTTCCAAATTCCCTCTAAAAAGCCATACTCTGGTATAAATACAAAACTATATAACAATGCCCCACATGCTTCTACAAAGAGTGTTCCTTTTATAATGCGAATCGTTAGTTTTACTACACCAGCAATCGAATCTAAATTATAGGCTTCTTGAATTAGCATACGCTCTGACAATGTAATTCTTTTTCCTAATATTAATAATACAGTTGTAGTAAATGTCACTACACCAAGACCACCAAATTGTACCAAAAACAAAATCACTACTTGTCCAAAATAGCTCCATTGGTCTGCTGTCACAACAGGAGATAACCCTGTTACACAAAGAGATGTCGTTGCTACAAATAATGCATCAATATAAGAAATCTCTTGTCCTTCTTTTGAAGAAATCGGAAGCCATAATAAAAATGACCCTATCAAAATTCCTATCAAAAAACCAAGAACAATAATTCTAGTTGTTGTCATCTTAAATCGTTTTATACGTTTCATTTTTACTCCTATTTTCAAATTTAAATATTTCTGTTTGCTTTGTAGTGTAGCACAAAAGAAAGAATACTTCAAGTTTCCCTCTGATATAATAAAAAAATATCTCTTTTTTTACTTGAACTACATAAAAAACAGTAGTAACAAAATACTGCTACTACTGTTTTTCATATTCTTTTATTCTAATTTTGATAACAAAAATTTATACTATAAAATAATATAGCATTATATAATTGTTACAAATAAATATACTAAATAAGAACCTAAAACAAGAAGTCCTTGTGCTTTACTACTTTTCTGACGTACTAATAATGGAACTAATGCAATTCCAATAATAGCTAAACATGCTGGAAGGTCTACTGTTAAACATTTTCCTTCAATTGGAAGTGCCTGTCCTGAAACAATAGAACAGATTGGTAAAATCATAGAAAGGTCAATAATATTAGCACCGATAATGTTACCAATAGAAAGACTAGACTCTTTCTTACGAATTGCAGTAATTGTAGTAACAAGTTCTGGAAGAGAAGTTCCGATAGCCACCATAGTTACAGCAACGATACGTTCTGGTACTTTTAAAAAGTCTGCAATTGCAGTACCACCTTCTACAAGGAATGTAGAACCAATAACAATACCAGCAGCACCAAGTATGAAGAAAAGAATATTTTTACTAACATCTTTCTTTTCTATTTTTTCATTTGTTTCTACTTCTTGTTTTTGATTTTTAGCATTTACTACATTCATTGCCATAAAACCTACAAAAATACAAAGTAAAACTACACTTGCCCAAGGTGCTAAAGAACCACTTAAAGAACCAACCCATAATAATGTAGAACAAGCTACTAAAATAACACATTGTTTTATATAATCTTTTCTCACAATAGAAATAGACATAAATATTAAAGACATTGCTAAAATTAATCCTGTATTAGCGATTACAGAACCTACAGCATTACCAATTGCCATATCATTTTGACCATTTGCTGCTGCAATTACAGATGTAATTAACTCTGGCATTGTTGTTGCAATACTTACAATCGTTGCACCAATAATAAATGTTGGGATTCCCGCTGCCTTTGCAATCCAACTAGCTGCATCCACAAAAATGTCGCCACCCTTCATTACAAGGATGATTCCAAGAACAAATAAAACAACTGCTACCCAAATATTCATTTCTCCTCCGTTCTCTTGTTTTTCAAACAAGTATGTTTATAGTATCATCTTTTTTCGGCTTTTTATTCACCGATAGTAATAGGAACGTAGCCTTTATCGAGATTCCGTTCATCGGATATTCGTAATCCGCTTC
>CALASV010000242.1 GCA_937888895.1 uncultured Clostridia bacterium
GTAATTATAAATTTCCATAGCACCACCAGCATGAATGTGGTCTAATACAATTCCTTCATTTAATCCACCGATATTTAACATGAATGTTTCTCCTTTCTTAAATGAGCTTATTCTGGTTTGTTAACGCCAAGTAATGTCATAATAAGTGCCATACGAGCATAAACACCAAACTGTACTTGTTTAAAGTAAGCAGCACGAGGGTCATTGTCTACTTCTACAGAGATTTCATTTACTCTTGGAAGTGGATGAAGAACTAACATATCCTCTTTTGCTAATCTCATTTTAGCATTGTCTAAAATAAAGGAATCTTTTAAACGGATATAGTCTTCTTCGTTGAAGAAACGTTCCTTTTGTACTCTAGTCATATAGAGAACATCGAGTTCTGGCATTACTTCTTCTAATACACGAACTTCTTTGTATTCGATGTTGTTAGCATCTAATGTTTCTTCTCTAAGATAAGTTGGAATGCGAAGTTCTTCTGGAGAAATGAACACAAACTTTACATTTGGAAATTGAATCATTGTATTAACTAAAGAGTGTACGGTACGACCAAACTTTAAGTCACCACAACAACCAATGGTTAAGTCATCTAAATGACCTTTTAAAGACTTCATTGTTAATAAGTCGGTTAATGTTTGAGTTGGATGATTGTGACCACCGTCACCTGCATTGATTACAGGGATAGAAGAATGCATAGAAGCTACATAAGGAGCACCTTCTTTTGGATGACGCATCGCACAAATATCTGCATAACAAGATACTACACGAATTGTATCAGATACGCTTTCCCCTTTGGAAGCAGAAGACGAATCGGCAGAAGAAAAACCAAGGACACTACCTCCCATATTAAGCATTGCAGCTTCAAAGCTAAGACGGGTACGAGTACTTGGTTCATAAAATAAAGTGGCTAATTTCTTGCCATGACAACATTCTGAATATTTTTTAGGGTTTTGAGCAATATCATCTGCTAAAACAAGTAAATCATTTAATTCCGTAAGGGATAAATCCTGTGGACTAATTAAGTGTCTCATAAAAAAATCCTCCATTCCGCTTTGTACAATTTATGTACATTAGCATTTTCCACATTGTATACTAAGTTTCGAAAGAATGCAAGTAAAATTTTAAAATCTTTACTAGAGATTATGTCCTATTATAGTAAATATGGTATTTTTTTATTGACAGGTTTAGAATGTTTACTTTATAATAAAGGTAAGAAGAAAGAATTTTTTAAGAGAAGGAGGGAATGATTATGAAGATTTCCAATATAAGTGGTAGTAATTATTATCAACAAATTTCTAGTGGATATCGTATCAATTCGGCAGCAGATGATGCAGCAGGGCTTGCGATTTCTGAAAAGTTACAAAGTCAGATTACAGGATATAATGTAAGTAATCAAAATGCATCGGCTGGTCAAGGGTTAATTAATGTAGCAGATGGTGCATTGAGTAATATTACAGATGCATTACAAAGGATTCGTGAATTAGGTGTACAGGCAGGAAATGCTTCTATTTATGGTAAAGAAGGTCTTTCGATGATTCAAGATGAAATTGATGAGCTGAAAGATTCGATTCAAGGGATTGCAAGTAATACAGAATATAATACAATGAAATTGTTAGACGGAAGTAATACAGAGTGGCATATTGCTTCTGGTGGTAATGGTAAGGATATTTCTATTCCAAGTGCTACATTAGAAGCATTAGGTATTGCAGATTTTGATGTGACTTCTGGTAAATTTGACATTGGTGCTATTGATAAAGCAATTAGTAAAATTAGTAGTGCAAGAAGTGGACTTGGTGCAAATAGTAATGGTTTAACTCATCAAATGAATTATAATAGTAATGCTAGTTATAATTTAGAATGGGCACAGAGTAATAAAAAAGATGTGGATATGGCAGAAGCTATTTCGGAAATGAAAAAGAGTCAGCTATTAGATGAATATAAATTGTATATGACAAAAAAACAGATGGAAAATAATGAAAATAGTCAGAAAAAATTGTTTGTAGGGATGTTATAAGAAATTTGTACTTATAAAAAAGTAGCGAAGCGAATTGCGAATATCCAATTGACAATAAGATAGATAAATCTAGATAACACCATCTATATTTGGTATAATGAATGCAGGTTAAGATATGCTTAATCTGCATTCATGAGGAAGTAGCGAAGCGAATTCCGAATGTCCGTTTTAAACGATATCAAATATAGGTGGTGTTTTTATGTTCATGCAAAATGAAACAAAAGAGATAAAACAAACAAGGGAACAGATGATAAATATTCCTACATTTCAAAAATCTATTTATAATATAGAAGTTCAACCAAACGATACAATAGAGGAAGTATATGGTATTATTGAACGAAAATTGGGAGAAGCGTATAAATCTTGGTTTACATTAGAGTTAGCATCTCATCCAAAAGAAAAAAATTGCGATTATTATGAGTTAAGCAATACAGAAGATAGAATTTTAGTTAGAGCAAATAGTGGTGTTTGTCTTGCAACGGGAATTAACTATTATTTAAAACAGTATTGTAATGTTCATATTTCTCAAGTAGGTATTCAAAATAAAATGCTAGAGCAAATTGTTTTTTTAGATAAACCAATTTTTAGAGAAACAAAAGCACAGGTACGATATGCCTATAATTATTGTACGTTTTCTTATTCTATGGCATTTTTTGGAGAGAAAGAATGGAGAGATGAATTAGATTGGTTAGCATTAAATGGTGTTAATTTAG
>CALASV010000243.1 GCA_937888895.1 uncultured Clostridia bacterium
GCGGGCATTTAATGCGTGCAGATGGAAGCCCTAAAATGACAATGATTTCTAATTTGACAGGTGCAGTGATTAATGTAGTGCTGGATGCGTTATTTGTTTTGGTATTCCATTGGGGAATGGAAGGAGCAGCATTGGCAACAATTATGGGACAGTTTGCTTCAGCATGCATTGTCCTGAATTATATGTGTCATTTCAAGACGGTTGCATTAACAAGAAAACACTTTATCCCTAATTTTAAGTATATTAAAGATATTGTAGCTATTGGTATGGCATCTTTCTTTAACCAGTTAGCCATGATGCTGGTGCAGATTGTTATGAATAATTCTTTGAAGCATTATGGAGCACTTTCTGTATATGGAGAATCTATTCCTATAGCATGTACCGGAATTGTTATGAAGGTAAATCAGATTTTCTTTTCCGTAATTATCGGAATTGCTCAGGGCAGTCAGCTGGTGGAAAGTTTTAATTATGGTGCAAGAAATTATGAAAGAGTAAAAACAGGAATCCGATTTAATACAATCATTGGTTCTTCTTATACCATGATTGCGTGGATATTAGTCATTCTTTTCCCTAAATTTTGGTTTAGTATTTTTTCTGATGATTTGCAAATGATGGAAATAGGAGTTGATGTCCTAAAAATGTATTTCTTTGGATTTGTATTTATGTCATTCCAATTTGCAGGACAATCGACCTTTCAAGCATTAGGAGATGCAAAACACGCTATTTTCTTCTCCTTACTTCGTAAAGCAATTATCGTTGTACCACTCACACTACTTTTACCAACGATTGGATTTGGAGTGAATGGTGTATTTTTAGCAGAACCTATCTCTAATATTCTCGGTGGTATTAGTTGTTATATTACAATGAGAATGACCATTTATAAAGAATTAGAAAGAAAAAAGTAATCGACTTCCTATAAAAAAAGTTATCAGGAATTTCCACTCCTGATAACTTTTTTATCCCATATGATTGCAACTCCACAAGCAACCTTTTGTTTTTCCTAATGCTTCTGACATTAACCAAGGACTTTCCAAATCATCATATAAAATATATTCACTATGAAAAAATCGCTTTAACAATATTCCACTTGTAACTCCTTCTTTTATTTTTTCCTTCCAGCTAAATATGCCTTTATCTTTCTTTGAAATACATCAAAATTTGTTGTATCTTTTGGAGAACAATATACTGCAAATTCAATCGTTTCAAATACACCATCATATTCTTCTAACAATTTGGTATACGCTTCTGCTACTATTTCTGGATTATTTTTGAACGCACCACAACCAAATGCACCTAAAATAACAACATCATTACCGTGTAATCTTGCAATATCTAAAATTCTTCTTCCTCTTTTTATATGAATATCTAGTAATTCTTGATTTTTTAATATAACTCTTTGGTCTCCTGCATTTGGGTTCATACAATTACTTGGTTTTTCTCTAAGGTTTGGTGCAGCACAAGTCAATATATTAACAGAGTACCAATCTTTTTCTTTTAACATACTTGGATTTGCTGAATCATCTTTGAAAACAATAACTTCAGGTGTATAAATACAATCATCATTATAAATCGCATTATTTTGTTCACAATGAGGTCGATAAAATTCATTCATTGGTTTATGATGACTTAAATTAAAGTATAATGTACTAATACGACATAAACTCTCCTCTTGTGCCGTAGAACCACGCACAACGCCACCACCCGGATTTGTTGCAGAAGCAAAGTTATGTACACAGACCTTCTTATTACGATAAGCACCTGCTGCCTCAAAACTTCTCTTTTTAGAAACTATAATCTTTGTTTCTTTTTCTTTCTCACTCTTACTTTCTGGAATTACATCTTCCTCTTTATAAATGATTTGATTTTCATTTGACTCACTAATTGCTTTTTTTAATGTGGCATGATTTTTACAATTCTTCTTTGTATCTTCAAATATTTGTACATTTTTTTCTCTAATATCCATAATCAATCCTTCTCCATTCTCTCTTATTCATAACAAATAATAAATGTTACAATAGGCTCAATATAATTCTCCCTTTTATTTATAACATAAATTAGCTAAAAATTCATTAAACTGGTAGTTTAACTGATAAAATTTTCAAAAGTTTCAAGAATTTTATTTTCTCTTTCACTCATCTGTACTTCTCCTTTTTTATTTTATATTTCTTGTGTTTATCAATACAATATTGCTTTTTATTTGTGCTTTACAAAACTTTTTTAACATCGTATAATATAAAGAAAAATTTGAAAAAATGTACCCACCAATAGAAAATGATACAACCAAGAAAAATAATGTTGGATAATCTCTTGTAATAATATTTATAAAGAAGGTGAAAATTTGATTGATATTGAAGATTTAAGAAAAATCAACCGTGCAGAAAACATAATTATTACAGAACACGCACGAATTAGACTAATAGAACGTCAAATAACTGTGAATGATATTATAACATGTATTGAAACAGGAGAAATAATTAAACAATATGAAGATGACAAACCATTTTCAAGTTGTTTAATTTTAGGAATGTCTATTGGCAACAAATTTATTCATGTTGTTGTCAGTACAGATAATGACTTTATTTATTTAATCACAGCCTATATTCCAAACAAAGAACAATGGGAAGATGATTTGAAAACAAGAAAGGGGCGTTAAAAATGTTGTGTACAGTATGTAGAAAAACAGTTCAAAAGGGAGTAACTACAAGTGTAACAGATTTAGGATATTGTCTTGTTATTGTACGAAATGTACCTTGCTATAAATGCACAGAATGTAATGAAATTTTATATACTGGAGATACCGTACAAAAACTAGAACAAATTATTGCAATTGCAACAAAAATGATGCAAGAAATTTCAGTAATTGACTATTCCAAGGTTGCCTAACAAACAATTTCAATTCATTATTTTGAATACGGATTTATCAAAAGTCCATGAGAACGATAAGGATGTGCATATTATGTCATTAGTAAAAGAAAGTTATTATACCATCGAAGACATTTATAACTTACCAGAAGGTAAACGTGCCGAACTAATAGACGGACAAATTTATTTCATGGCACCACCAACTTACAGACAAATTGATTTCTCTGAACTCTTAGAAACACTTGATTCTTAGTCTTTTAAGAAAAGCCCACATAGTATCCTATTTATTACTATGTGGGCTTTTCACTCTATCTATGCTACCTATTAATAGCTATTGTATATTACTTGTATTTTGGTAAATAGTCTCCATGAGCGTCTATCAATTCATCTACCATTTTCTTAATTGTATCAATATCTAATTCACTACCTGTATGTGGGTCAAGCATTGCTGCCTGATAAATATGTTCTTTTTTCCCTGTGACTGCTGCCTCAATTGTAAGCAACTGCACATTAATATTTGTCATATTCATTGCTGCACATTGTACTGGAAGTGCTCCTACATGGCAAGGATGAACGCCATAACCATTTACCAAACAAGGTACTTCTACACAAGCGTTTTCAGGTAAATTTGTAATTAAATGTCCTGTATTTAATACATTTCCCCCAATTTGATATGGCACACCTGTCACAATTGCTTCCATAATTCTTGAAGCATATTCATTCGTACGGTCATGTTCCTTCACACCAGTTTCTGCCATCTGTGCATATTCTTTTTTCCAACCAGCAATCTGCTCGATACAACGACGAGGATATTCATCTAATGGAATATTATATTTTTCAATCAATTCTGGATATTT
>CALASV010000244.1 GCA_937888895.1 uncultured Clostridia bacterium
AACCTTGAGATGACGGAGTCAGAGTCCGTTGCCTTACCGTTTGGCGATAGCCCTAAGTTTTAAGTTGTGTTCCTTAACACGAATGCTATTATACAACACTTTTTTTTATTTGGCAAGTACTTTTTTCAAAAAATTTCACTTTTTTTCTGAAAGGAAAAGATTGACGAAAGATTAGAATTATACTAAATTTATAGTAGTAAGATAAGGGTGGGAATGAAGGATGTTTCGATTTTATTTTGTAATTATTATGAATTTGTTTCGTCTGCCATATATACTTCCGAAGATGAATTATATGATAAAGTATTCGGAAAAGTATAGTGCAGAGAAACGGTATGCTGTTGTAAAACGATTGATACGAATTATGAAACGGACGGGGACTATTTTTACGAAGTCGTTTGGGGCAGAAAATTTACCAAAAGAAGGTGGATATGTTATGTTTTCTAACCATCAAGGTAAATATGATGCTCTTGGTATTGTACATACGCATACAAAGCCATGTTCTATTGTGATGGATGAGGCTCGTTCACATACGATATTGACAAGTCAAGTCATTGATTTAGTAGATGGAAAACGAATCAAAAAAGATGATATCCGTCAAGCGATGCAAATTATTTTAGAAATGGCAGAGGAAACAGCAAAGGGAAAAATATTTTTAATTTTTCCAGAGGGTGGATATTTTTATAACAAGAAAAATACATTAACTGAATTTAAAGCAGGTTGCTTTAAAAGTGCTATGAAAGCAAAAGTGCCCATTGTTCCAGTAGCTATCGTTGATTCGTATAAAGTATTTGAAGGTTTTTATTTTTCACCAATTCGTACGCAAGTACATTATTTGAAACCAATTTCTTATGAAGAATATAAAGGTATGAAAACAGTAGAGGTAGCAGAAATAGTAAAGGAACAAATTGAGGCAAAAATAGAAGAAGTTTTAACAGAACGTCAAAGAAGATATGATAAGTTCTTTAGTTGTACAAAATAGGTTTTTTATAGGGAAGAAGATATGCAATTTTTTATAAGAAAGAGAGATAGAAAGGGTTTTCGTGCAACTTTCCTAGAAAAATGCGTTAATTAGCAAAAACTTTGGTAAATTTCTTCCTTGACATTCAAAATTTCTTCGATATAATATAAGTCAGTTAAAAACGTTGAAGAAGACAGTACGCATTTGTAGGAACGGCACAGCGAAATCGGGATAGTGAGAGCCGATGGCAAGTACGAAATGGGGAATATCACTTCCGAGTTGCAGGTTGAACAGATAATATCTTAGTAAGCTGAGCCGGTTTCCACCGTTATATGGATAGGGTATTTATTTTGACAAATCCATAGTCAAAAGCGTACGCGAATGGGTGGTACAACGAATGATAGGTTCTTCGTCCTGTTTGCAGGGAGAAGGACTTTTTTTGTTACTATTCAACTATATCAGTCTCCGTAAAATTACCGACTGTGGATTGAAACAATTTTATGTGGAGGTATATTATGTACAAAAAAGTCGATACGAATATGAATTTTGTAGACAGAGAGAAAGCTGTTGAGTTATTCTGGAAAGAAGAAAATATTTTTGAAAAAAGTATCGAAGCAAGAAAAAAGGGGAAAACTTATACTTTCTATGATGGTCCACCAACAGCAAATGGTAAGCCACATATTGGTCATGTATTAACTCGTGTTATTAAAGATATGATTCCAAGATATCGTACAATGAAGGGGTATATGGTACCTCGTAAGGCAGGATGGGATACTCACGGTCTCCCTGTGGAAATTGAGGTAGAAAAATTACTTGGTATTAACGGAAAAGACCAGATTGAGGCTTATGGTTTAGAACCATTTATTGGAAAGTGTAAAGAAAGTGTTTGGAAATACAAAGGTATGTGGGAAGATTTCTCTGGTACGGTTGGTTTCTGGGCAGATATGGATAACCCTTATGTAACTTACCATGATGATTATATCGAATCAGAGTGGTGGGCATTGCGTCAGATTTGGGACAAAGGCTTATTATACAAAGGCTTTAAAATTGTTCCTTATTGTCCACGTTGTGGAACGCCTCTTTCTAGTGCTGAAGTAGCACAAGGATATAAAGATGTAAAGGAACGTTCTGCGATTGTTCGTTTTAAAGTAAAGAATGAAGATGCTTATATTCTTGCTTGGACAACAACTCCTTGGACATTGCCTTCTAACGTAGCTCTTTGTGTAAATCCAGTAGAGAGTTATGTGAAAGTAGCAGCTGCTGACGGCAATACCTATTATATGGCAGAAGCTCTTTGTAATACAGTTCTTTCTAAGCTTGCTGTAAAGGCAGATAAAGAGAAAGGCATGGAAGCAAAACCAGCGTACGAAATTGTAGAGAAATTTACTGGTAAAGACTTAGAATACAAAGAATATGAGCCATTATTTGACTTTGCAAACGAAATCTGTGCAAAACAGGGTAAAAAAGCTCATTTTGTAACATGTGAAAGCTATGTAACCTTAACAGATGGTACAGGTGTCGTTCATATTGCTCCAGCGTTTGGTGAAGACGATGCAAGAGTAGGTCGCCTGTACGACCTTCCATTTGTACAGTTAGTAGATGGCAAAGGCGAAATGTCAGCAGAAACAGCTTATGCAGGTGTATTTGTAAAAGATGCTGACCCATTGATTTTAGAAGATTTAAAGAAAAAAGGTTTATTACTTGATGCTCCAAAATTTGAACATAGTTATCCACATTGTTGGAGATGTGATACACCACTTATTTACTATGCAAGAGAATCTTGGTACATTAAAGAAACTGCAGTAAGAGATGACTTAGTTCGCAATAATAATACGGTTAACTGGATTCCAGAATCGATTGGTAAAGGTCGTTTTGGAAATTGGTTAGAAAATATTCAAGATTGGGCAATTTCTAGAAATAGATATTGGGGAACTCCTTTGAATATTTGGGAATGTGAATGTGGTCATAGACATTGTATTGGTAGCAGACAGGAATTGTTTGAGATGAGTGGAAATGAAAAGGCAAAAACTGTAGAATTTCACCGTCCATATATTGATGAAATTACTATTGCTTGTCCAGAGTGTGGTAAACAGATGGTTCGAGTTCCAGAAGTATTAGACTGTTGGTTTGACTCAGGTGCGATGCCATTTGCACAGCATCATTATCCATTTGAAAATAAAGAATTATTTGAACAACAATTTCCAGCTCAGTTTATTTCTGAGGCTGTTGACCAGACAAGAGGTTGGTTCCATGCATTGATGGCAGAGTCTACATTATTATTTAACAAGGCTCCGTATGAAAATGTTATCGTGCTTGGACATGTACAGGATGAAAATGGACAGAAGATGAGTAAGAGTAAAGGAAATGCAGTTGACCCATTTGAAGCATTAGAAACTTATGGTGCAGATGCTATTCGTTGGTATTTTTACATTAACTCTGCTCCTTGGCTTCCAAACCGTTTCCACGGTAAGGTAGTACAAGAAGGTCAGCGTAAGTTTATGGGTACTCTTTGGAATACTTATGCATTCTTCGTATTGTACGCAAATATTGACAATTTTGATGCAACAAAATATGCATTAGAATATGATAAATTGCCAGTAATGGATAAGTGGTTGTTATCTAGACTTCATTCGACTGTAAAAGCAGTAGATGATAACCTTGATAACTATCGTATTCCAGAAGCTGCAAGAGCATTGCAGGATTTCGTGGATGAAATGAGTAACTGGTATGTAAGAAGAAGCCGTGAGCGTTTCTGGGCAAAGGGCATGGAGCAGGATAAGATTAATGCTTACATGACACTTTACACAGCACTCGTTACGATTGCAAAGACAGCAGCTCCTATGATTCCATTTATGGCAGAAGATATTTATCGCAACTTAGTTTGCAGTATTGATAAAACTGCTCCGGAAAGTGTACATTTATGTGATTTCCCAGTAGTAGAAGAAAGTTATATTGATAAGAAGTTAGAAGCAGATATGGACGAAGTATTACAGATTGTAGTACTTGGTCGTGCTTGTAGAAATACATCTAACTTAAAACAACGCCAGCCTTTAGCCCACATGTATGTGAAGGCAGAACATGAGTTGCCAGAATTTTTCAAAGAAATTGTGGCAGAAGAATTGAATGTAAAAGAAGTACAATTTACTTCGGATGTACGTTCCTTTACTTCTTACACATTTAAACCACAGTTAAAGACACTTGGTAGAAGATTTGGCAGCAGATTGAATGCACTCAAAGAAGTATTAAATAACTTAGACGGTAATATGGCAATGGATTCCTTAGATGCAACTGGAAAAGTAGTTGTAACAGTAGCAGGTGTAGAGGAAGAATTGGCAACCGAAGATTTACTCATTGAATCAGCGCAGAAAGAAGGATATGTATCTGATTCTAACTATGGTATTACCGTAGTATTAGATACAAATTTAACCCAAGAACTGATTGAGGAAGGTTTTGTTAGAGAGTTGATTTCCAAAGTGCAAACAATGAGAAAAGACTCTGACTTTGAAGTAATGGACCATATTAATGTTTATGTATCAGGTAACGCTACAATTGAAGCTTTGATGAAGAAAAACGAAGATGAAATTAAGACTACCGTTTTAGCTAAAGAGCTTGTTATCGGTACAGAGGACGGTATTACAAAGGAATGGAACTTAAATGGTGAAACAGTCACTATTGGAGTAAAAAAGTTATAATAGAAACTTAGGAAAACAAATCAGAAAAGGTGGACAAATCGAATGGAATTAACAAAAAAAGAATTGAAGCAAAGAATTGCTAACAACATGAGAATGTTGTTCCGTAAAGATGTAGAAGAAGCATCCAAACAGCAGTTATTTCAGGCAGTAGCTTATTCCTTAAAAGAAGATATTATTGATATGTGGATGAATACTCATAAGACTTATGAAAAGGAAGATGTAAAGACAGTTTACTATCTTTCCATGGAATTCTTAATGGGTCGTGCACTTGGTAACAATATTATCAATATGAAAGCTCAGCCAGTAGTAAAAGAAGTATTAGAAGAACTGGGTGTAGACCTTGATATTATTGAAGACCAAGAACCAGATGCAGCTCTTGGTAACGGTGGTCTTGGTCGTTTAGCAGCTTGTTTCTTAGACTCCCTTTCTTCTCTTGGCTATCCAGCGTATGGTTGTGGTATCCGTTATAAATATGGTATGTTTAAGCAGGCAATTGAAGATGGTTTCCAGATAGAAAAGCCAGATGATTGGTTAAAAGATGGCAATCCATTTGAAATTAAGCGTGCAGAATATGCAGCAGAAGTTAAGTTTGGTGGTTATGTAAAGATGGTTCGTGACGAAAATGGTAGAGACCGTTTCGTTCAGGAAAATTATAGCTCCGTTTTAGCGATTCCTTATGACCTTCCAATTATTGGTTATGGTAATGGTATTGTAAATACACTTCGTATTTGGGATGCACAGGCAATCAACAACTTTAACTTAGATTCTTTTGATAAGGGTGATTATCAGAAGTCTGTAGAACAGGAAAATTTAGCGAAAACAATTTGTGAAGTACTTTATCCAAACGATAATCACTATGCAGGTAAGGAACTTCGTTTAAAACAGCAATATTTCTTCGTATCTGCAAGTATTCAGCGTGCCGTTTCTAAATATATGGAAACACATGATGATGTTCGCAAGTTACATGAAAAAGTATGCTTCCAGTTAAATGATACACATCCAACAGTAACAGTAGCAGAACTTATGAGAATTCTCTTAGATGAGTATTTCTTAACATGGGATGAAGCTTGGGAAGTTACAAATAAGTGTTGTGCTTATACAAACCACACTATTATGTCCGAAGCTTTGGAAAAATGGCCATTAGAATTATTCTCCAGATTACTTCCTCGTATTTATCAGATTGTAGAAGAAATTAACCGTCGTTTCTTAATCTTATTAAATGAGAAGTATCCAAACGATTACAGCAAAGTTCAGAAGATGGCTATCGTTTATAACGGACAGGTTCGTATGGCAAATCTTGCTATTGTAGCTGGTTTCTCTGTCAATGGTGTAGCAGCACTTCATACAGAAATCTTAAAGAAGGAACAGTTAAAAGACTTCTATGAATTATGGCCAGAAAAATTCAATAACAAGACAAATGGTATTACACAGAGAAGATTCTTATTACATGGTAATCCATTATTAGCGAAGTGGGTAACAGATAAGATTGGTGATGACTGGATTACAAACCTTTCCCATTTAGAGAAATTAATGGTTTATGCAGATGATGAAAAATCTTTAAGCGAATTACAGAACATCAAGTATCAGAATAAAGTAAGACTTGCGAAGTATATCAAAGAACACAATGGTATTGAAGTAGACCCACGTTCTATCTTTGATGTACAGGTGAAGCGTTTACATGAGTACAAGAGACAGTTCTTAAATATTCTTCACATTATGTATTTATATAATGAAATTAAGAAGAATCCAGATATGCCATTCTACCCAAGAACATTTATTTTTGGTGCAAAGGCATCTGCAGGTTACCGTCGTGCAAAAGCAATCATTAAGTTAATTAACAGCGTTGGTGATGTAATTAATAATGATGCTTCTATCAATGGAAAGATTAAGGTAGTATTTATTGAAAACTATCGTGTATCTAATGCAGAATGGATTTTTGCAGCAGCAGACGTTTCCGAACAGATTTCTACAGCAAGTAAGGAAGCTTCTGGTACAGGTAACATGAAGTTCATGTTAAATGGTGCAATTACTCTTGGTACAATGGATGGTGCTAACGTAGAAATCGTAGAAGAAGCAGGTGAAGAAAATGCGATTATCTTTGGTTTAACTGCTGATGAAGTTATTGCTTATGAGCATAACGGACAGTATCATCCAAAGGAAATCTACAATACAAACACAGACATTCGTATGGCAATGACACAGTTAATTGATGGAACGTATTGCCCAGAAAATACAGAAATGTTCCGTGAATTATATAATTCTTTGTTACAGCATAATGGTGGGGAACGTGCAGACCAGTACTTTATCTTAAAGGATTTCGTTTCCTATGCAGAAGCACACAAACGTGTAGAAGCAGCTTATCGTAACGAAAGACAGTGGGCAAAATCTGCATTGATTAACATTGCAAAATGTGGTAAGTTCTCCTCTGACCGTACGATTGAAGAATATGTTCAGGATATCTGGCATTTAAAGAAAGTTGTATTAAAAAATAAATAATAGTTAGATGATAAGTAATTATCTGAGTAAATAAAATAGAATGACCTTGGAATAAGAGAAATCACTTGTTTCAAGGTCATTTTGTTACTATTTAGCCCTTAGTTCTCTAAAGATATTGAAAAATTATAGATAGTAACAAAAACAATAGTCTTACGCTAAATAGTAGATTTTATTTATATAAATATTAATAAAAAAATAAGACAAAAAAATATTTGAGTGGTATAATTTATTTTATGGAAACAGTAGTAATGTAGATAATGAGGAAAGGAAAATATAGTAAATTTATTATATTGAATATTGGAATGAAATTATTTGGAGAGGCAGAAAAACGAATTTTAAGTTATTTTCAAAAAGGAAGTAAAATTATATTCAAAGGACAGGAATTTTCTATTATAGAAGCTGATAAACCAACTTGTTTACATGGAGAACCGAAAACGGATATTTATGTTTTACTTCAAAATGATGTAAAGGTGGAAGAAATAAAAATTTCTTATAAAAAAGAAAATGCAGACTTTTTAGAAAATAAAACAAATGCAGAACGAGCAGAGCAAATATTTGGACCAAATTGGAATGTTATAATTGAGGAATCCACTTTGACATTAAAAAAACAGTTTGAAGAGAGAATGCGTATCTATAAAGAAGCATTTCGGAAAACAGAAAAAGGTGCTATTACTCTTGGATGGAAATTTGAATTATTAAATAAACCAGCAGGAGAATTATCTGGGAAAATGAATCTTACAAAACAACAAGTATATGATGTGTATGCAGGAACAAATTTATCAGAAGAAAAGAGAAATGCTTTCGTAAATGGTAGGATAGTTTTAAATTCAGGGATTGCAAATTATATTCTTGTTGCAGATAATATAAGTTCAGCACAAGATGTAATAAATAATATGATACCTATTGATGAGTATATTGAATTGCATCCAGATATTTATTTTGGCTGTAAAGCATTAAATTATAGAACTTCTGTGTCAAAATATGATGGAAATAGACCTTTAGCAGTTCAAGTAGATTGGAAGATTGTAAATGAAAAACTAATATCTGATATTGAGTTTGAATATCCATTACAAAAAAATGGAACAGAAATGGCAAATAGATTATTGTATTGTTTAAATAAGCTATCCATTGAAACAACAGATGATATTAACGAAAAGAATGCAGATATGAGTCATGTTTATAAATAAATAAAGGATGGTAAAATTAATGCAGGTAATTAGTCTTTTTTCTGGTTGTGGTGGATTAGATTTAGGATTTAAAAAGGCAGGATTTGAAATACCAGTAGCAAATGAATTTGATAAAACGATATGGGCAACATTTAAAGCAAATCATCCAACAACACATTTAATTGAAGAAGATATTAGAAAGATTAGTAAATCAGATATAGAGAAATTTGTGAGTGGAGAGATAGATGGTATTATTGGTGGACCTCCTTGTCAATCATGGTCGGAAGCGGGTACATTAAGAGGAATTAATGATGCGAGAGGACAACTTTTTTTTGATTATATAAGAATTTTAAAAGAGTTTCAACCTAAGTTTTTTTTGGCGGAAAATGTAAGTGGTATGTTGTCCAATCGACATTCAAAAGCAGTGGAAAATATTATTAATCTTTTTGAAGAAGCAGGATATAATGTTAGTTTAAATTTAGTAAACGCAAAAGATTATGGAGTAGCTCAAGAAAGAAAAAGAGTATTTTATATTGGTTTTAGAAAAGATTTAAATTTAGAGTTTCAGTTTCCAGAAGGTTCTACAAAAGAGGAAGAAAAAAAAATAACTTTAAAAGATATTATATGGGATTTGCAAAATACAGCTATTCCAGCGGAGGAGAAAAATCGTCATAATCCAAAAGCGGTCAATAATAATGAATATTTTGTAGGAGATTATTCTACTATTTTTATGAGTAGAAATAGAGTAAAAACGTGGGAAGAACAAGCATTTACAGTACAAGCATCAGGAAGACAATGTCAATTACATCCACAAGCACCGAAGATGGTAAAGATAGGTAAGGATGAATGTAGATTTGTAAAAGGAAAAGAAGAACTTTATCGAAGAATGACAGTTAGAGAAGTTGCTCGTATACAAGGGTTTCCAGATGATTTTCAATTTCTATATGATATGGTCGATACAGGATATAAAATGATAGGAAATGCAGTTCCTGTGAATTTAGCATATGAAATAGCAAGTGCAATTAGAAAAATTTTAGAAAGAAAATAAATAGAATGACCTTGAAATAAGAGCAACATCTTGTTTCAAGGTCATTTTGCTTTTTATTTTATAGTATCGTTTTAGGTCATTTTCTGCTAAAATACAATTATGGAAGAAAGATAGAAAGAAGGTGTTTCTATGGAACAGATAATTTGGCATATTGCTATTTGCGAAGATGATGTAACACAACAACGAAATCTTTATCGCATGGTGAGTCAGTGGTGTGAAAATCATGGATATATTGCTAAAATTTCACTGTTTGCTAAGGCAGAAGCATTACTATTTGCTTGGGAAGATAGAATGGAGTTTGATTTTCTACTTTTAGATATTGATTTTGGAAAAGAGGATATGAATGGAATGGAACTAGCGAGAAAAATTCGTCAAAAAGATGAATATTCTTGTATTATTTTTATTACAGCTCTAAAAGAATATATGAACCAAGGATATGATGTGAGAGCATTGCATTTTTTGGTAAAACCATTAGAAGAAGGTCGTTTATGGGAAGTACTAGATATGGCACAGAGTTCTAAACAAGCAAAAGAGAAATTTATTTTGTTAGAGTTAGATGGACAAGTACAGCGAATACCTGTTAGTCAAATTGTATATGCAGAAGCATTTTCTCATTCTATTGTATTACACTTTTTGAAAAACAAGGAGCATTTTTATCAAGAATATAAACTTGACTTAAAGGAGTTGGAACATCAACTATTAGGTCAAGATTTTTTTCGGTGTCATCGTTCTTATTTGATTGCTCTTTCTTATGTATGTCGGATTGGAAAAGGAGAGGTAGTGCTAGAAAATAATATACATCTTCCTATGGGACGTACAAAAGAAAAAAAGTTATATGAAGCGTTTCTTGAGTACCATAAGAGAACTGGAGGAATTTTAAATTTATGAAGTTTTTGTTTTTTCAACGATTAGTAGAACGGCATACTTATGCATGGCAAAAAGCGTTAATAGAAAAACATTGTGATGAAGTACAACATATGTATCAACAAATGCGAGTATGGAAACATAATTATAAAAATCATCTGCAAGTGATGAAGGCACATTTAGAACTTGGAGAGTATGAAGAATTAGAGCAATATATTGCTTATTTAGATAAAGAAATTAATCAAATTGAAAAAGTAATTCATACAGGAAATGTAATGTTAGATGCCATTTTGAATAGTAAGATTTCTTTAGCTAGGGAAAAAGGTATAGAAGTGAATGTAAAAGTAATACTTCCACCTTCTATTGTCATCAATGAATATGATTTGTGTGCAATATTGGGCAATTTATTAGATAATGCAATTGAAGGCTGTTTGTCACAAAAAGAAGAGGAAAAAAGATTTCTTCGCATTTATATTAGTGTATTGAAAGGGCAACTTTACTTATCAGTAACAAATTCTCATCATACAACAATAAAAAAGGAACATGGAAAATATTTTTCTACAAAATCTGTGGGTAGAGGGTTAGGAATTATTAGTATAGATAGTATAGTGAAAAAATATAAAGGTTATGTTAATCGTCAACAAGATGAACTTATTTTTGCAACGGAAATTATGTTGCCGTTATAAAGAATATGTTTGTTAAAAATCTGTTTTAATTTTTTGTTGTTCATGTTTTGAAAAATACCATTCGTGCAAAAATCTTCTTGGAAATTATAAAAATTGATATACTTAAAAAAGTTCAACAAAGGAAGGAGATAAAAAATAGTGAACAAAGAAATAAAAGAAGGTATTTTTACGAATTATTTCTATTTTTATCAGGAATTATTTCAAAATAGTAAGTGGAATTTTCCTTTATTTTTAGGGAATATTGTAGGTAATGTAGCAATATCTTATCTTATTTTGTATATTCCAAAATGGTTGCTTTGGTTAGTAGAGGAACAGGTTTCCATAACAAAAGTAATAGGTTGTATGGTTTTTGTTGGCATCTTGCTTATATTGATTCGGTTGCTTTCTAGCGAAACAGAATTGTTATTGAAAAATCAGTGTTTAAAATTTCGTCATGTTTTAGAGGAAAAAATATTAAAAAAAATTTGCCATACTTCTTATAGTAATTTAGAAAACCCTGAATATCGGAAAATGGTAGACCATGCAAAAGAACTTTATGAAAGGTGGGATAGAGATGTTTGTTGTTGTCTGTATACCTCAAGTGATGCGATTATTTTCTTATTGAAAATTATAATTTCTGCTAGTATTTTATCTACTTTACATCCTCTTGCTGTAATATCTATGATATTTGCTGTTTGGGTGCAGTATCAAGCAGGAAAACGTTTGGCAAAGTGGAAACAATTACATAGAGAGTTATGGCAACCATTAGAAATGAAAATGGACTATATTTCTCGAAAAATTAGTGAATTTTCGAGTGCAAAAGATTTGCGTTTGTATACAGCACATCACTGGTTATTACCCAAATATCAACGTTTGATGAAAGAGAGACAAACTTGGAATAAAAAGCAGTTAAAACAAGAAAATGTTACGAATATAATCAATCGTTTCGCTGAACTTTTCCCACATAGTATTGTATACTTTTTTCTCATACAAGGAGTATTAAAAGAACAGATTAGAGCAGATGAATTTGTGCTTTATGTAGGACTTGCGATAAGCTTTAGTGATTCGCTAGTTGTATTTATTGATATGGTAAAGGAGTTAAGGGAGACAAGTATTTCTATTTTTGATTATCGTTTGATGTTATATAAAAAAGATTCCATCACTCGACCAGAGGAAAGTCATAATTTACTTCCAAAATCTGCACCAGAACTTGTTTTTTCTCATGTCAGTTTTTCTTATCCAAATGCTGAGAGTAAGACATTAGATGATTTGAATTTTGTAGTAAAACCAAAAGAGAAAATTGCGATTGTTGGTTTGAATGGAGCTGGAAAGACAACATTGATAAAAGTACTTTGTGGAATGTATGAAGCAACCAAAGGAGAAATTTTAATTGATGGATTAAAAGCATCCGAACAAAATTTAGAGTCTTATTATTCTCTTTTTTCTGTAGTCTTTCAAGATTTAAATATTATTCCAGCTACCATTGCAGAAAATGTAGCAGCTTGCTCTATACAAGAACTAGATAGAGAGAAGGTAATTTCTTGTTTAAAACAAGCAGGTTTATGGGAGGTAATAGAGAAATTACCTGATGGAATGAACACTTATTTACCAAAAGAAATGTTTCAAAAAGGCACATTGCTTTCTGGTGGAGAAACACAAAAACTTTTACTTGCTCGTGCTATTTATAAAAAAGCTCCTATTTTGATTTTAGATGAACCAACAGCAGCACTAGATGCGATTGCAGAAAATGAACTTTATTTAAAGTATAATGAATTAACAAAACATAGCACTTCTTTTTATATTTCACATCGGCTTTCTAGTACTAGATTTTGTGACCGAATTTTTATGATGGAAAAAGGAAAAATGATAGAAGTAGGAAGTCATGAACAACTAATGGAGAAAAAAGGAGCATATTATCAGCTTTATCAAGTACAAAGTCATTATTATCAAAATGACCGTTTGGAAGCATTTGAATCAGAATTAGATTCTTCGTGGGAGGTGCAGTCTTATGTCAGTTCATAATAGAATAAAAAAAGGAATAACATTTTGGCAACAGGCAAAGAGAGTTTGCCATATATCCTTACGAGGAGCAAAATTGATGTGGCAGGAATCGAAAGAATATACGCTTTTATCTTATATAGATTTTATACTAGAAAGGTGCACTCCTTATTGGCGAATTTATTTTTCTGCGAGATTGTTAGATGCGATTATTACAAAGCAAGAGTCGATAGTTTTATTGCAATATACGGCATTTCTTTTACTTGGAGAGTTATGTCTAAATCTTATTAAGAATTGGTTTATTTATGCTAGCGAACAAACTCATTTTTCCTTTTATCAAAAAGAGCAAATGATTTTTGGGAAAAAGATTATGGATATGGATTATTCTTTGTTAGAAGATGAGGCAACACATACACTATATCAGCGAGTAAACCGAGAAACATTTAATGATGGAAAAAATTTAGAACAATTGCGTTATAGTATGCCAGCATTTGTCAGTCATATTGTTTCTATGATAATTGCACTAGTTATGATAAAAGATTTTTTAGTAAGTATGAGCGACCAAATCATTTGGGTATTGTTTTTTGTAATAACATTACTTGGAGGGACATGGATTAGTTCTAAATGTAGTGCAAAGAATGAAGCAATTTGGCTTAAATGTCAAAATAAAATTAGTGAAAATTGTGTGCAAAGAGATGGCTATATGAATTACTTAAATAATTATGAAAAAGGAAAAGAAATTCGTATTTTTGGTTTTGGAAATTTGCTAATAGAACGTCTTATGACAGCACATCATGTGAATGATAAAGTATTAGATGAACGAAATCGTGTCATTGTTTTTTATGATGTAATTACACAGTTTGTAAGTGGAATTAGTTCGATTGTAATTTATTGTATGACAGTTATTGCAACTTTGATGGGGAGAATTACGCTAGGAAGTATGACAAAATACATTCAATGTATTGACAATTTTATTATATCATCCAAAAGTATATGGAATATTTGCATTGCATTATGGTATAATGCAGAGTATTTGGAACGATTTTTCACTTTTTTGGATATTCCACAAGAAATGAGAAAAGGCTGTATTCCAGTAGAAAAAAGAATGGACAAAGAATATAAAATTGTATTTGAGCATGTATCTTTTCGTTATCCAAACAGTGAAACTTATGCATTAAAAGATTTGAATTTGGAATTTAAAATAGGGGAGAAATTAGCAGTTGTTGGAATGAATGGAAGTGGCAAAACAACTTTTATTAAGTTATTATGTCGGCTTTATGACCCAACGGAAGGTACTATTTATATGAATGGTATTGATATTCGAAGATATCAATATGAAGAATATTTGAGTTTATTTTCCGTTGTATTTCAAGACTTTAAATTATTTTCGTTTAGTATCGGAGAAAATGTAGCAATAGAAGAAAATTATGAAGAAAGAGTAGTAAAAACGGCATTAGAAAAAGCAGGACTTTCTAAGTTTTTAGAAGAACAAAAACAAGGCTTGAAAACAGTTCTTTATCGTGACTTTGAAAAAGATGGTCTTGAAGTTTCAGGTGGAGAGGCACAAAAAATTGCACTAGCAAGAGCTATTTATAAAGGAGCAGCCTTTGTTTTATTAGATGAACCAACAGCAGCCTTAGACCCATTGGCAGAATATGAAATATATAGAAGATTTAATGAAATGGTAGCAGACCGTACAACAATATATATTTCTCATCGAATGTCTTCTTGTCGTTTTTGTGGAGATATTGCTGTTTTTCATGAAGGTAGTTTGGTGCAACGTGGTAGCCATGAAGAGTTAATGCAACAAACAGAAGGAATGTATTATCAATTATGGAATTCTCAAGCACAATATTATCGTAACAGTTCAGCCATATAAAAATTTATACAAATTGGAATTGCAAACTTGTTTGCAAATAACAATTTTATAAATTTTTTATATGGCGTTCGCCCATAAAGCGAGATTTTTAGTTGCGTTAGCAACGAAAACGACTGCGTAGCAGTCAAATCGAGCTTTATAGCTGAACTGTTACAATATTACTATTCTTTCTCTACCACAATATCCATTTGATGTAATAAATGTTTCACTTCTATGTCCCAAACTTCTTCTAATGTTCTATCTAAAGAAAAAACATTTCTTGCTGTTCCTGTAATAATTCTTCCTATTCCATGTTCAAATCGAAGTTGTAATAAAAGTGTTGGACTATCTTCTCCTATCGCTACAGCTTCTCGAACTAGCAATTCTTTCGTCTGTTCTTTTGTTAAAAACAATGTAAAAGAAAAAGCAAGAGGAGTTCGTTTTCCTTTAATCAGCTCAAACACAAAAGGTTTTACTTCCTTCCAAAATACATACTCCTGTGTCAACTGTTCTTGCTCTTTCGTATCAAAATAATCTAAAAATTGTTTTCCCTGAAAACCAAATTCCATATTGGTACGCAAAAATCCTTCTTTCAACAAAAAACTATCAAAAGAATCTCCTTTTAATAATTTTCCCATACATTTATTCATCTCTAGTATTTTTAATGAAATCAATAATTTTCCCTCTCTATTATAAAAAACGAGTACAAACTCCGACAATAACAAAAACAATAGGATAAGCAAAATAAAAACACAATCTACTTAACATTGTCTTTTTACCCTCTTCCCCTTCATATAACCAAAGTAAGAAAAGACTTAATGCTGGAACTACTGCAAAAATACCTACTCCTGTAAAAAATAATACATACAATATAGTAACAGAAATAAGCGAAAACAACTTATTTCCATAAAATACATATAATGCAAAAATGACTAATACACCTAATCCACCTTGCTCCATTTGAAATAACATAGCAATTACCGTAGCAACTAAATAAAGCACTATCGTTATTAAATTATAAAAAAATGTACCTGCTGTCAGCCATTTTGCTAATTTTTCTACCAAACAAATCACACAAAGCCCTAAAAATAATGTAAAAAAGTAATTTTGTTGATATCCTAAATAATCAAACCCATCAAAACCATGAATTGCAATATCTATTGGAAGTTCTACTACAATTCCTGCAAAAAATAATCTTCTCAAAAAACCTGTTTGATTCGATGTTTTTTTTGCCCCTTCTACTAATAAAAATGCTGCAATCGGAAACGCTCCTAAATAAAGAAAATATCCAAGATTATACAATAGCGTTTGCCATGGCAGTGGTGTAATACCACTACCTACAGTAAACTGATACATCAATTGACGAACAACTTCACCAATTATCATCATAGAAAGACAAATACATTTTAAATGAAATGAACTAAGAGACTGTTTCTTCATTATTTAATTCCTCTTCTTTCACTTCTATAGGTTCTTTTTCTTCTGCTTCTATTTTAATAATATTTAAAATACTTTCCACATCTTCTGTCAAATTATTTACAACAACTTCTTGTCCTAAATATTCTTCTAAATTAACTTTTATTTCTTTCACACTTTTTAATACTATAATACTTCTAGCTTCTGCTACAATACTTTCTCCAACTTTTTTTCCTACTATTAAGTCATCTGTTGTATGGAAAATAATCTCCCATTCCATACCTTCCATCATCGGAAGCTCAAATTCATGTTTTTCCCAATGCATATTAAACATAATATAAAAACTATCTTCTAATGTTCTATCTGACTTTTTTACATAATTTCCACAATATAAAAAGCCTGCTAAACGATTGTAAGAAGCATAATCTATATGCCAAGGAGTAATACCATGCACAGAAACTTCTGGCCAACCACAAGAAATAAAATCTGTTTCTTTTAACTCTCTATCCAATGTAAACAACGGATGAGCTTTTCTAAAAGCAATCAATTTTTTTACATATTCAAAAAACTCTTTATTTTTTTGTAATAATTTCCAATCTATCCAAGAAACTATATTATCTTGACAATACGAATTATTATTTCCTTTTTTCGTTCTGCCAAATTCATCGCCACCAAGCAATAATGGAACACCTTGAGATAAGAACAGAAGTGTCATTGCATTTTTCATCATCTTCATACGCAAA
>CALASV010000245.1 GCA_937888895.1 uncultured Clostridia bacterium
CAGGAGCATTTTCAAACATAGGACCAATCGTTTTAACATCCACACCGTCCACGTAATCGGTAAAGACAACGCAATGGGGATTACCCATAGATACACAGGTAATATTATACTCCACACCATCAATATTTATAGGATAATCTTGAACAATATCAAGCTTTTCTCCTACATTAACAGGAACATCCTCTGGCTTAAATATAGGCTCACCCATATTTACAGTAACCATAGAAACTGTTCCTCTATCTGACTCATCTTTCTTATCTATAACAAACTTAAGATACTTAATTCCTGCAAGAGTTTCTACAGATACTTCTTCCTTATCAGTAAGACCATAATCATAGACATACTTGCCAACACATCTGATTCCATTACCGCACATCTCTGATTGAGAACCATCTGCATTATACATTTCCATAGTAAAATCTGCCACTTCAGATGGTTTAATAAGAATAAGTCCATCAGAACCTATTCCAAAATGTCTGTCACTAATTTTTATAGAAAGCTCAGATGGATTAGGAACATCTTCCTTAAAACAATTCACATAAACATAATCATTTCCACAACCTTGCATTTTTGTAAACTTCATTTTTTATTCTCCTGTTCTTTTATTAGAATATTTTTTATTACATAACTGAATAGCAAAATAGATTACAAATATTTACTTTATTATTCTAGTTCACTAAATTTTCCCCTTTTTTGAACTTTAGATTTCTTTTCAATTTCTTCTAATGTCATTTGAGAGGAGATAGATAATAAAACTTCTTCTAGTCTTTTATTTATTTTTAAATTTCTTTCCCTTTTTCTTCTAATAATTCCATAACATCCTACTGGTGATATATAGATATCTTCTGGAACATCTACACTTACAATATCTTGCATACTACCAAACTTACATTCTTCAGGAATACTTGTACAATTAACAATCACTTCATCATTAACTTCAATGATATCTTTTCCACAATTGATAAAAAAACCTTCTTTCAATGGAACAATTCGACTCATTAATTTTATATTATTACTTGAAAAATGCATTTTATCACTTTCATATAATGTTAATCGTTTTCCTATCCATTCAATTACTGGAACTGCCCAAGAATTTCCTGTTGCTTGATATCTATTTGTTTTCTTTGCTCCTAAAAGGTCTGTATATTTATCTGGAAATCCCATCAATCTTTCACATTCTAAAGGAGATAATCGCCGAAGTTTATCATCTTGAACAACAAATAATGAGCCATTATATGCCGCAGCATTTCCATTCCATTTTGTTCCATACGCAGAATATAAACAATCTGTATATTCTCGAAATACTTCAAATTTATGACCATCTTTCTCAAAACATAACTCACCTTTTGGGTACTCCATTAATTCATCCGAATGCATTTCAAAAAGAATATTTTCTGGATAAAAATCTGTTCCTCCAGCCAATACATACAATCTTTTTCTTTGTTGTGGAATACTAAAAAACTTTGCATCTAAAACTCTCCATGCAATGTTTCTTTTTGGTCCTCTAATAATTCCTGCATTTGGCCATTTTTTAACTTCTATCACATCTGTAAATCCTGCGAGTGATGATACTAAACAACCAAATGCATTCGTCTTATCCACTAATACTCCTTCAACATTTTCCCAAAAAATAATAGATTGTTTTTTTCCTTGACTAATTCTTTTTCTATCATTTGCTTCCACAATATCCACAAATTTCAATGTTAAATTTCCTCTATCATCTTTTAATCCATTTTTCGAACCTGCTAAAGAAAAAGCTTGACAAGGCGTTCCAGCACACAATAAATCTGGAAAAGAAATTTCATTATTTTCTATTAATGACGGAATATCATTCATATCTCCTAAATTTGGTATTTGAGAATATTTTTCCAACAATACTTTGGATGGAAAATCTGCAATTTCTGAAAACCACTGAAATTCAAATCCTAATGGTTGCCAAGCAACAGAAGCCGCTTCTATTCCAGAACAAATACTACCTACTGTTTTTATTTCCAATTTTTCTCTCCTTACGACTTTCTCAATTTTTCTTCTAAATGTTGTTTCCATTCTGTTATATCGTACCAAGGACAACCAATACATCCTCTTTCCGCATCTTTTCCTTTACAAGGAATAGAAACATCCCAATTTCCTGTTCCTTCATAAAAATAATCTATTCCATAAATCGTTCCTCGTTTTCCAGTTTGGAAACATTTACGACAAACTTCTCTTTTTTGCTGATTTCTTTGATTAGTAAGTAACTGAAATTTTTGTTTTATTTCATTATCTGTCATAGTATCTAGATTTTCTGACTTTGTATTTTCATCCCATCGAACTTCAGGAAATTTATGGTCTGGCAAACAATGTGCATTTGGTGTTCCTTCATACACATCAATACCACCTAATACTTTAATAATTCTCTTTCTTAATGATAAAGACCATGTTTCATATCCATTTCCTGTAATAGAACCTCTTTCTATTGGTAACAACATAAGATGTGTCTTATTTGCTTTACAAATAGGACAATATCTTTTTGTATCAGTTGCAAGAGTATAACCAAATTCTTTTAAATCTTGTATTCTTCTGGCCCAATTTGGATTTTTAGGAAGTGTACATTCTACACACTGCCAACCACCTTTAATCAAACTATCAAAAAATTCTTTTGTTTTCTCAGCTTTACTTTTCTCTTTCCAAAATTCATCTTGTTTTTTCTTCCAATCAGAAAAATTTTCTGGATTCATTTGTTCATATACAGTATTCAAATAAGAAATTAGATGAATGGTATCTTCTGGTTTAATAGAAACTCCTGTTCTTCTATATTCCACAGGAACCCAACCATCCCAACTCTTTACTGAATAATCAAATTCGCAATGTACATATTCTTCTAATGCTTTAGAATGTATTTTTCTCTCACTTTCAACGATTTTAATATTTTTATTTAATTCTTCCATTCTCCACTCACCTAGATTATCTATTAATATTTTTCGACAACTATCATACCACAAAACAACATTGAAGAAAAGTATTTCAATAAAAATACGAATAGAAAGAATATCACTCCTTTCTATTCGCATTTTCATTTCTATTTATAATATTTTATACTTATTTCTTTAAACCTATTGTAACAATTTCTGCTCCTCTAACATCTACTTCATAGAAACCTTCTGCATTCACTGTAAGACTATCTAACTGTTCTTCAATTACATTACTTCTGTATGCTTCAGAAATTCCATCTTTCTTAATGTATAACTTTGTTGGCTCATTACTATAGTTAGCGAAACGAACCATAACATCGTCTCCACCTAATTTCTTCTTCATATTAGAGAATAATAACTTTTCACCCTTCCATGTTAAGAAACTATGGGTGGTTGGATATGTTCCTTCATGTACATCTGTCTGTACAGTCACTACTGGAGTCTGGAACTGGTAAACGCTCTTATAACTTCCTGTTTCTACTAAGTCACCTGCATAGAAATTCAACATAAATTCTACGGTAAGTGGTCTTAACTGCTGAGAAAGTTCTGTTGGGAATACGCCCCAGTCACCTAATTCACCTGTTGCACGAAGTACTGTTACTGCAATTGCATTATTTTCTTCTGGTAAAATTTCATATTCATATAAACCAGTATTACCAACTAATACACCACCAACTGCATCATTCATTGCTGTAAAGTTCTGCTGATGTTCACACTTACTTGGATTTTTCCAAGCTTCGCTATGATAATTAGAACGTTTTACCATTTCAAATACGGATTCTGTATAATGTTCCTTACAATCTAAACCTGTTGGTACAATGACACGAAGACGATGGTCTTTTGCGACGTTATTCCAATCTAATTTAAACTGTAAGCTCTTGCTTTCTTTTTCTAAAGTAACAAAAGTATGTAATGCAATTTCTGCTACTTCTGCACTTCTATGACAACGTCTAGAAAGTAATCCCTTCATGCTTTGTCTATCCTGTTCTAATTCCTCATCTGCAGAAACAGGAATTTCCATCGTATGAATGATTTCTACTGTTGTCTTAAAGGAATTATTTTCTACTAATTTAACTTCTGCTTTTTTGCCCTTTGTTAAAATAGCAGGATTTTCTGGTGGACATACGTAAATATATTCATTACCTGCATCTAATGTATCTTCAAAATAGCAAATATCAGCATAAGTCTTTCCTGTTACTTTATCTACTACATTTAAAGAACCATCTTCATTAATATCTACGCATAAATATTCATTTTCTAAATGAGTTGCACTAGCATCATATACCATTGGGAATGCTGGAACTTCTTCGCAAGGTACTAATGCATAAGTAGTATAACCATTTGCTGGAATGTCTTTTGCAAATAATGTTACTTCTACGAAACGAGCCATATATGGCTTACGGAAGGAATCATCTGGTAAATCATACCCGAAACGAACACCCTTATCAGTCACTGTTGCTTCTACTACATTACCCTGTGCGTCTACTACCTTATAGTTTGGTAAGTTCCATGCTGTCATTGTCTTGTAGCCCTTTGCTAAATCCCACTGTCTATCTAATTGAACGTTTACATTTAATGTTACGCTGGCTGTCTTGTCCCAAGCAGTTGTATTATATACAACAAAAGGAATAGCATCTTTATCAAAGCAAGAAGTATTTACTTTCTCTGTTACATAAGCAGACGCATCTTCAATAATTGTCTTTGCTACTTCTGTACTACGGTCAAAACGAATTTCCATTTCCTTATTTACTTGGTCTACGCTACAACCACAAATACTATCATGTGGATGATTTTGCATTAAAATCTTCCAAGCATATTCTAATCTATCCTGTGGATATGCCTTACCAGCTTCTTCTGCAAATACAGACATTGGCTCAGCCATTCTTTCTAATAATACTTCGTTTTGTCTGTTCAAACGCTTTAAGTATACATGAGAAGAACAAGTATTCACTAAAGTAGACCAACCATCTGTTTCCTGACTAGTAAGTTCTCCCTTTACTGTTGTTAATTCTTCTTCTACTGCTTCTCTTACGCTGTTAATATAATCTTCAAAATTGGAATGAATAAATTCAATATCTGGATATAACTTTCTTGCTGTTTCTAATGCAGCAGATAAGTCTTTTTGTACTGGCTGATGGTCACAACCATTCATCAATAATAATTCACCAGTAGAAGCAAATAATTCTACATCTCTTAATTTTCCATCCCAGTATGCTTTTGCCTTTTCTTCATCTACTGGAATTTCCATACCGTTACAATACCAGTTTGCAAATAAAATACCCATTACTTTCTTAATCGTATCTTCATAATTAACTTTATATTTTTTATTTATAAAACTTAAAC
>CALASV010000246.1 GCA_937888895.1 uncultured Clostridia bacterium
TATAATTAAAAGATAATTTATTGTAGTCATTTCAATTTCTCCCTTCTATTGAATGAAAACAAAAGCCAAATTTTAATTTAAAAAATAACCATACCGTACTCTTATTGATTTTCAAAACCTACTTCTTTTAATGCTGCAATTCCTGAATTATAATAAGATTGCAATGTGGAACGAAGGGCTTTTCCTTCTGCAAATATCAACTGAAATGGTTTCCAACAATCAATTAACCCTGCATCGTCAAATGTCCAAGAAAGGTCTGGTACTGCTCTTGAGTGAGCCCAATCAAATAATGTAATATCTTGTTCTGTATAGAAATTTCTTGGTTCTCCCACTTCCATACCTAAATTTTGATAGTTAGGATTTTCTTGTTCTTCTACCCAAGAACCATGCCACACTTTTGCTCTATCTGGGTTATTTAAATAACGAATATCTTGAGCAATTTTAGCAAGTATTTCCCCCGGAATACCTGTTTCTTCTACTGCTGCTTTAACTACAGAATCAATTCCCCAATAAGCCATTGCTGTTCTATAATTATCACTTAATGTTGTATAATCACCTGTACAAGTTACATTCGAACCCCATGGATAATAACAAACACCATATTCAAAATCGAGTCCACCAAGTTGCCATATTTCTGCTCGTTTCAATACAATTCTTGTATCATCTACAGCATAAGCTAAGTCAGAAGAATAAACAGTACCATCTGCATTACGAGTTACGTAACATGGGAAAGCAAGACCTTCTTCTATCAACTCTTTATAAAACTCATTTGCTTCAATGACTGCATCATCCATAAAGTTTAACTTACCATTGGTATCTACTAACTGAACTCCATTTGCACTTGCACTCATCACACCCCAATGATATGGATATGCACCAATTGGATATACCCCACTTGGAAGTTTTGCTTTCATTTGTGTAAGATACTGCTTACAATCTGCATAACTCCATTTTCCTTCCATAAACATATCCGTAGGAGTTTTTTCTATACCTATTTCTTTTAAATAATTTCTATCATAAATAAGTAACCATGTATCTCCAATATTTTCATAAGAGATGCCATATACTTTATCTTGCCATTTCCCCATATTCGTATACGCAGAGCCAACTTGAAGGACATCCAAATAAGGAGTTAAATCAAATAAAATATCATTCATAAAACAAGTTACCATACTACTTGGATTTAAATTCATAATATGAGCTACTGGCGAACCTGTCTTAATAGAAGCAATAAGAATATCATCTTCATTTCCACCATCATGACCTTCTAGTACAGCCTTCTCTAATTTAATATTGTATTTTTCTTCTACTGCTGTTTTAATTTCCTCCCATATTTCATAATTATCATCTCCTTCTTCTTTATCAAGATTATTATAAACATCACCCCATAACTTTACAGTTACACCACCAAAGTCATACTGTTCCACTTTTTTTGTTGGTACTGGTGTATTTGTTGGAGTTGGTTTTGGTGTACTCGTTGCTGTTGGTACTGGTGTACTTGTTGGTTTTAACTTTTCTGCTTTTTCTCTTTCTAATTCCTCTCTTTTTTGCTTAATACCTTCTGTTTCTCCTAATTGTGCTACTGCCTTTTCTAAAATTTCTTCTGCTTTTTCATACTGACCTGTTATCATATATACATTCACCAATCGAATGTAAGCATCTTCACATTTGGGGTCTATCTCAAGTACTGCTAAATAGCTTACTTCTGCTTGTTCATAATTTAATTCCGCTAAATATTTATCACCTAAACTTAATTGTTCTTGTACTTCTTTTGCTCTAACAGAAGTTGGCACAATACTTGCAATTGCTACAATAGTAGCAACTGCAATACCTATAATAGCAAATAGTAAAAATTTTTTATTTAACTTGTTTTTACTTTCTACATTTAGTTCTTCTGACATAATCTTTCTCCTTTCATTTTTCTCTTTACTCAACAAAAAGTGATATATTAAAAAAGAAATCTTTGGAATTTTCTTTGTAAACTACATATTACAAATGGTAAACGACTATTTCTAAATCTTCATTTACTTGTCTAAAAAATTCTTCATAAATTATTTTTACTTTTTCTTGTTTTAACCGACCCGTACCACATCCTAAATATGGAATTGCTATACTTTTTGCTCCTTTTTGTTTTGCAAGTTCTATAATCTGTGGTAAAAGCTTCTTTACGGTACTTTCTCTTGTCCACCATCCCGGTATTAACATAGTAACAGCATGAATAATTCCAATTTTTCCAACACCATATCCTTGTGTAAAAAATACTTGTCCCGGAAAAGAAATTCTTCTATGTTTTCTTATCTCTTTTTCTACTTTTCCTTTTGTTACATAATTAATTGTTTCTGCAATACCATAAAATTTATGTATTCTTGATAAAAATCCTCCCATCCATCCAAGACCATTAGAAGCATTCACTACAATATCTTCTGTGGCTGTTATAATATCAGCTTGTTTATAAATCAACATATACAATTCCCCACTTTCTAATATTCATTTTGATATGCTATATAATTTTCTTTTGCATAAGTTTCTGCATAAGAACCTTCTGGTGTTATAATACTAATAATATAACACTCATGAAAAGCATCTGCTCCTATATTCTTTACTCTTTCAGGTATAATAACCTTACTTAAATTATAACAACAATTAAATGCATTTGAACCTAAACTTACTACTTGTTCTGGTATTGTAATTTCACTTAAACTAACACAACCCGAAAACGCCCAAGTACCTATACTTTCTAACTTAACTGGTAAATTAATAGTTTTCAAACTGCTACAGGCTGAAAACGCATAATCATCAATAATTTTTAATTCACTTGATAAATTAACCTCACTTAAATTAGTGCAATTTTCAAATGCTCTATAACCAATTCTTATAACACTATCTGGTATATCAATACTAGTTAAATTACACCCAAAAAAGGTACTATCACCAACACTTGTTATTCCTTCTGGTAAACGAATATCACTTAAATTAACACAGTAAGAAAATATGCTATCTTCAAAATTTATTAATCCTTCTGGTAAATTAATATTATTTAAATTATAACAGTTACTAAATGCTCCACTTCCAATACTTTTTACCGTTTCTGGTAATTTCACAATAATTAAATTAGAACAGTCGGAAAATGCAGTATCTCCAATACTTGTAACAGGATATCCTTGTATTTTTTCTGGTACAATCACTTCTAATATACTAGTTCCATTAAACTTTGTAATTCTTACTTCTCCATTTTCTATTGTATATTCAAAATACCCTTCTATTCCTTCCATAGATATCATAGGAGTAGGCGTTGGTGTACTTGTTGCTGTTGGAATTGGTGTATTCGTTACTGTCGATTCTGGTACACTTATCACTGTTGGCTCTGGCGTATTTGTCGCTATCGGTTCTGGTGCACTTGTCGCTGTTGGTATCAGCGTATTCGGTACTGTTGGTTCTGGTGTACTTGTCGCTGTTGGTATCGGCGTATTCGTTGCCGTTGGCTCTGGTGTACTTGTCGCTGTTGGTATCGGCGTATTTGTTACTGTTGGTTTTAATTTTTCTTCTTGTTCTTTTCTTTTTCGTTCTAATTCTTCTCTTTTTTCCTTAATTGATTCTGTTTCACCTAGCTGTTCTTCTGCTTTCCTTAAAATTTCTTCTGCTTTTTCATATTGTTCTGTTGCTATATAAATATTTGCCAAACCAATATAAGCTTCTTCACATTTTGGGTCTATTTCAAGTACTGCTAAATAGCTTACTTCTGCTTGTTCATAATTTAATTCTGATAAATATTTATCACCTAGACTTAACTGTTCTTTTACTTCTTTTGCTCTAACAGAGTTTGGTACAATAAAGGCAATTGCTATAATAGTAGCAACTACAATACCTATTATGGCAAATATTAAAAATTTTTTATTTAATTTATGTTTACTTTCTACTTTTACTTCTTTTGACATATCATTTTTCTCCTTTCGCATTTTATAAATCATACCTTAAACGAATAGCGCCTATTATCATTTTGACAATAAGGTTCCCTATTACCATAATAAAAACAGAACATATTATCTTAGATATATTTCCCATAAACATATGACGAGATAGTAGAATTTCTATTATAAAAAATGTTCCTCCTTGAGAAGCAAAATCACTTGGATTTAACTTTTCCATACATACTACCGACCAAAGAACATACAAAAAAGCCAATAAAATTCCTTTCCATCCTATGATGTACCCTTGTTGAAAAAAATAAAACAATAAAACTATCTCTGTAAGAAAGAAACTATATCGTATGATATTTAAAATAATTCTTCCTCTATTCTGTCGTTTTTCTTTATCATTTTCTATATGACTCAATTATTCTACCTTCTTTCTAATTAAAGCAAATAAGTCCCCACGATAGTGTATAAACACTAGATAGTGAGTCTTGTACTTATTTGATTTAATTAAATAATTTAAAAAATGGAATAGAATTTATCCATTGTGAAATTTGTTCATATATATATGTACTTTCCAAAAATGTTCTAATCTCATCACGAAATATCATACATAATATTGCAAGAACCAATATAATTAAAAGATAATTTATTGTAGTCATTTCAATTTCTCCCTTCTATTGAATG
>CALASV010000247.1 GCA_937888895.1 uncultured Clostridia bacterium
AAATAATTATGGCAAAAAGAGAGCGTTTATCAGGAAATGAAGCAGTAGCAATTGCATTAAGACAGATTAATCCAGATGTATTTCCTGCATTTCCTATTACACCATCTACTGAAATTCCACAGTATTTTGCTTCTTTCGTAGCAAATGGACAAGTAGATACAGAATTTATTACAGTAGAAAGTGAACATAGTTCCATGAGTGCAGCAATTGGTGCTTCCGCAGCAGGTGCAAGGTCTTTAACAGCAACTTCTTCTTGTGGTCTTGCTTATATGTGGGAAGAATTATATATTGCAGCTTCTAACCGTTTACCGTTAGCATTAGCACTTGTAAATCGTGCCCTTTCTGGTCCTATCAATATCAACTGTGACCATTCTGATAGTATGGGTGCAAGAGATGCTGGTTGGATTCAGATTTATGCAGAAAATAATCAGGAAGCTTATGACAATATGGTACAGGCTTTCCGTATTTCTGAACATAAAGATGTTCGTTTACCTATTATGATTTGTCAGGACGGTTTCATTACAAGTCATGCAGTAGAAAACATTGAATTATTAGATGATGCAGATGTAAAGAATTTTGTTGGGGAATATGAACCAGAAAATTATTTATTAAATCCAAAGCAGACAATGGCAGTTGGTCCTTATGCAATTACTGATTACTATATGGAAGCAAAGCGTAATCAGGCAGAAGGTATGAAAAATGCAGTAGAAGTTGTAAAAGAAGTAGCAAAAGAATTTGCAGGAATTTCTGGTAGAGAATACGGTCTTTTTGAAGAATACCGTATGGAAGACGCAGAAAGAGCAGTTGTTATGATTGGTTCTGCTGCTGGTACAACAAAGGACGCGATTGATGCTCTTCGTGCAAAGGGTGAAAAAGTTGGTTTAATTAAAATTCGTTTATATCGTCCGTTCCCAGCAGAAGAAATTGCAGAAGCTTTAAAGAACGTAAAAGCAGTTGCTATTATGGATAGAGCAGAAGGTTATACAAATCATGGTGGTCCTTTAGGCGCAGATGTTATGTCAGCTATGTTTAGAGCTCGTTCCGAGGCTTTTGCAGTAAATTATATTTATGGTCTTGGTGGACGTGATGTACGTGTAGAAGATATGCAAGGTGTATTTGAAGATTTAAAAGAAGTAATTGCAAACAATGATGCAGGCGAAACATATCGTTACATGGGAATTAGAGAATAAGTGGGAGGAAACGTAAAATGGCATATAATTTTAAAGAAACAATGAATAAACCAGAACGTCTTGCTCCAGGTCATAGAATGTGTGCAGGTTGTGGTGGTACAATCGCAGTAAGAAATGTACTTCGTGGACTTCATGAAGGAGATAAAGCTGTTATTGGTAATGCAACAGGTTGTTTGGAAGTTTCTACATTTACATATCCATATACAGCTTGGGAAGATAGTTATATTCATAATGCATTTGAAAATGCAGGTGCTACATTAAGTGGTGTAGAAGGTGCTTACAATGCATTAAAGAGAAAAGGAAAATTAGACGAAACATACAAATTCATTACATTTGGTGGTGATGGTGGTACTTATGATATCGGTTTCCAGTCACTTTCTGGTGCAATGGAACGTAATCATGACATGGTATATGTATGTTATGACAATGGTGCATATATGAATACTGGTATTCAGCGTTCTTCTGCAACACCAATGTATGCAGATACAACAACAACACCAGTAGGAACAGAAAGCAACGGTAAAATGCAGAATAGAAAAGATTTGGCAGCAGTTATCGCAGCTCACAACATTCCTTATGTAGCACAGACAACATTTGTACAAAATTTCAAAGATTTACATATCAAAGCAGAAAAGGCAATTTATACACCAGGTGCAGCATTCTTAAATATTATGGCTCCATGTCCTCGTGGTTGGAGATATAATACACCAGATATTATGGAAATTTGTAAATTAGGTGTAGAAACTTGTTATTGGCCATTGTTTGAAGTAGTAGATGGAAAGTGGATTTTGAACTACGAACCAAAGAAGAAACTTCCAGTAGAAGATTTCTTAGTAAAACAAGGTAGATTTAAACACTTATTCAAAAAAGGAAATGAACACTTAATTGAACAGTTCCAGAATGAAGTAGATAGAAGATGGGAAGAATTACAATTTAGATGTTCTAAATAATGGAATTTTTAGGGTTACGCTATGGCGTAGCCCTTTTTATATATAGAGTTAATCGGAATTTGACTACTTTGTAGTTATTTTATGGTTAAAATAATTGTAATTGAATATTGCAATTTTCAAATTACAATTGTTTTTTATTTTATAATATGTTAAAATATAAACAGGAATTGTTTAATTATGTAAAAATGGAGGGGCATAATGGCTGTTAGTTATGATAAGTTATGGCAAATTTTGAAGGAACGTGAAATGATGAAAACAGAGTTAATTAAAGCTGCGAAAATTAGTACAAATGCTATGGCAAAACTAGGGAAAAATGAAGATGTTCATGTAGAAATATTAGTTAAAATTTGTAAGACATTAAATTGTAAAATAGATGACATTTTAGATATTCTTTAACTTATTAGTCAGAAAAATTATGAATACAAGTCTATGGAATAAAAAGGAGTAACAGGATGTCAAAAGAAAAGAATTGGCAGTTTGAACTTGAGGAATATATTCGACAAGGAGAACCAGAGCAGGCAGAGAAAAGTGAAGCATGGCAGATTGCGATAGGTTTGCAACAGGTAGATGGTTTGAATACATCTGCATATTTGTTGGATACAGCAAAAGAGCATATTGAGGGAAAAATCAATATTGACGAAGTACAGAAGCGTATTCAAAGTTATTATGAAGAAAGAACTGACCGAAAAGAAGTAGAAGATGAAACGAAAGAAGCAGATATTGTTTCTTCAAGAATTGCACAATTGCTTGGAGAAAAAACATTTCAATTTTCTCCGGTAGAATGGATGACGATTCATCGGCGTCTTTTTGAAGGAGTATTTTCTCATGCAGGACAAATTAGAACATATAATATTACGAAAAAAGAGTGGATTTTAAAAGATGATACTGTCATTTATGCATCTTGGAATAGTATTAAAGATACTTTGGATTATGATTTTCGAACAGAAAAAGAGTTTTCCTATGAAGGATTATCTTTAAATGAGTCAATCAAACATCTTGTAAAATTTGCTTCTGATATTTGGCAAATACATCCATTTTGTGAGGGGAATACAAGAGCAACAGCCGTTTTTATTATTAAGTATTTAAAAACATTTGGATTAAAAGTAGATAATGAAGTATTTAAGAAACATTCATGGTATTTTAGAAATGCATTGGTAAGGGCAAATTATAATGACTTAACGAATGGAATTTATGCAACAACAAAATATTTAGAGATGTTTTTTAGTAATTTACTATTGGGAACAAAATATAAATTGAAAAATAGGTATATGCATGTTGATTATGGTTTAGAACAGAATAATGTGGATTCTCAAAGTGCATTAAATGATATTCTAAAGGGCAAAATTTGCACTTTGAATTGCCCTTTGGATGAATTAGCTATTTTGAAAGTTATTATAGAGGAACCTGATATTACACAAAAAGAGTTAGCAAAAAGAATTGGAAAATCAGAACGAACTATAAAAAATAAAATGGCTTCATTGAAAGAAAAAGGATATATTCAAAGAATGAATGGAAAAAGAAATGGCAAATGGGAAGTTTTGGTTCATTTATAATAAAGAATTAAAATGTGTGAAGAAAGAGGAATTTACTATATTAAGTAATATTAGCATTGATGATATAGATATATTGAATTGAATCTGTAGATGCTTATAATAAATATATTGAGAATAGTACAATTTTTGATTGTAAATTAAATTAAAAATTAATAAAATATGATATAATATATAAAGGAAGTGATCTTTGTGAAAAAAAATAAATTATTAAATGTACTT
>CALASV010000248.1 GCA_937888895.1 uncultured Clostridia bacterium
CTCTCTATTAGTTTCATTTATAGTAGTGGAAAGTAGTTCCGATTCATATTGATTGGCGTTATCATAGTGTGGAATACATATTCTTATCATCTTTGAGGAATCATCAGTTGGAATATACACCATTTGATAAGTCCTATATTTGAAGCGCCACCATCCAACTCCCTCCAAATAACTTACATTATTAGTCAGTACTTTTAATTGCTCAATAATCCCATTCTGATATTTCATACTATATCTATTTGATTAAAACTTTATGATTAATGAAGTTAATGATAAAAAAGTAACTATTGTTTTTGAAAAAGATGGAATTTATCACGAAATACCTACTAATTTAGAACCTACAGAATGGGATTCTAAAAAAATCACAGATGTTAATATAAAATTAATATTGCCAGATGAGATGGGAGTGGGAGAATGGAAATAGTGGCGAATATTGTTCTTGCAGTTCGTAAGTGTAAAATACTTTTTTCTTGTGGACAATTGTTTTGTTTGGCGAGTTCTGCAAGGTTGGTGAGTAATTGAAAGTGAAAGTATAATCCGATTAAGGATATTAAAAGTGTTAGCAAATAAACATCAAAAGAAATGTTAAATAAGGTTAATATCCAATCAATACCTGCCCAAATAGTTAATACTAGAGCAAATGGTTTTAGCAATATTGCTGATGGTACAAATTGGGCAAGTACTGGTAGGGCATCCAAAAAGAAAAGACAACCAAGCCAGTCAGGAAGTAAATCTAGTGTACCAATATTAAAATGTAAATGTATCAGAACATAGCCCCAAGCAATTGATTTAATAGATTGAGAAATATTTTTTTGTTCCATAAAAGCTCCTTATTATTGTGGTGTTGGAATAGTAAAAGTTTCGACCAATTGTCCATCCCAATAAATTTCTAAATAATATCCCCATGGTAATTCGATTGGTATGTTACTCATATCATAACGATATTTACATTCGATATCTTCAATACGATAATCGTCAGCATCTTTCACTGCATGAGAACCCCAACTTTGACCAGTATTACTAGAACCAACCATATTTTCATTGGAAAAATTAGCTTGTTCCATCCAAGTAATATGCTCTATATCTTTTGGAGAATCAATCAATGTCATTCTGCGAGCAAGAGAAGATGTTGGATATTGATTTTGTGGGTTATTTTCACAAGAATATACGGTACAACTTTCTAGTCTTGCCTCGGCAAAGGTAGCATTTGTTTTTATTGTTTCATCAAAGGTAGTAGTATTGAAAAATACATTGTTTGTTGCAATTGTATTATTGATAATATATCGCATTTTCATTGCATGGGTTACAGTACCTGTATTACCTGAAATAGTAGTTTTTGTAAGCCATGGAACATCACTAAATTGTTCGGAATAAGAAATATCAAATGGTGATTTTTCAGAGGCAATACGTTCTCCAATTTCTTCTACTACCCAAGCATCTTCGAAAGATACGAGAACGGGAATCATTGTATAGTGTTTTTGTTCTGTAGATTCTTCATCTACATAAGAAGTTGGAATAATAAGAAGTACTTCATATTGATTTTGGTCAACTTCTTTTATGTTATAAATAAGGTATTCCCGTTTGGAATCCCACCATGATAAATGTTCTCCATTATCAAAGTGGTAATCAGAAGTTTCTTTTATTTTTTGTGCAATTTCTTCTTGTTTTAACAGAGAGGAAGCAGTAGCAATATAAATTCCATTTTCAAATAAAAGTCCTTTGGCATAAGTATCTAATGCCCCTGCCATTGTAGTACAACGGTTAATTCGGCTCATTGCCATAGAAACGAATAGTTCTTTTTCTGACTTTGGATGAAAGTAGTTTGTATCATAAGTACAAGCAGTTCCTAGGATTGTAGAATAACTTAAAATGAAAAAAATACAAATAGATACTAAAGCCATGCCTTTTGGGTATTTTTTAAATCGTACAATTGCAGTAATTCGGCGAGAAATATTTTTGCCACCATTAGAAATCGAAGTTGTACCAATCGCTCTAGCATACGTATTATTTGCCATGGTAAGTAAAATAGTTCCATAAGCACGCCGTTCTTCTCCTTCTAAACGCTCTAATACTCTTTGGTCACATAACGATTCCATATCATTTTCGATTCGACGAATAATGAAATATAAAAAAGGATTACACCAATGTAGGCAACGCAACATACACCAAACAACATTTTGTAGAGAATCCAAATATTTTACATGCAGTAATTCGTGTAGAAGGATTTTTTCATCTATTTCTTTATTTGCTGGAATGACAAGTACTGGTCGAAAAATACCACAAACAAAAGCAGAAGATAGTCCCTCTATTGTAACAGCACGACAAAGTTTTAAGTTGTGTCGTTCACAAACCATTTGTAATTTTTCTTGAAAATCTTGACTTGGTATCGTTCCTTTTCGTAAAAGAAAATGAAGGCGAATATAGGAGAGGATATACCAAAAAAGCAATATAAAAACACCAATGGTATAAAGGACAAATAGACAATCTGTAATACTATTTGGTGCTGTTACAATGATTGGAAAAACGTGTTTCATTGTAATAGGTTCATAAGGCGTTATGTAGACAGAAGACAGTGATTGTTCTATCGTTGTTTTTAATGTTTCCATTATAATTGGCATTGGAAGAAAGAATTGTCGTTGCATATTGACAGGAATGATAATTCGTAATGCCAAAATACTCCAAATGGCATATTGCCAACGAGGAGATAATTTATCTTCAAATAATCGCTTTAATAGTAAAAGAAAAAGTGCAACAAAAGAAACGGAAATTGTCTGTAAAAGAAATGCATAAATTGTTGTCATAAAAATCAGCCTCCATTTCATTTAGTATTTTTATAGTAATAGTAATTTTTTTCAAACTTCCATCTCATCTAACATTGTTTTTAAGCGTTTGATTTCCTCTTGAGAAATCGAAGATTCCTTTAAAAAAGCAGCAATTAAATCACCTGTAGCACCACCATATACTTTAGTGCAAAGTTCTTCTCGCTCTTGCTTTGCACAAGTTTCTTTTGACACAAGAGCAGAATAAGGGCGTTCTAGTCTATGGTCAATGTGGACAAGACCTTTTGCCTCCATACGAGTAAGATAAGTAAATACTGTTTTTTTACTCCAATGTTGGATAGGGGTTAAGGCAGTTGTTAATTCTTTTAAAGAAACATGCCCCTTTTCCCATAATATGTTTAGTACAGACCATTCAGCTTCGGTTAATTTCATAAAAATCGCTCCTTTCGTCTTACATCTGTAAGAATATCTTACAACTGTAGGACGAAAATGTCAACTTGTTTCTTTTCTTTTCTTATGGTATAATTATTATAATAAAGAAAATCAGAAAAGGAGTGGGAAAGGAATGGGAGCATTACAAAAAGAAGTTATTTATACAATTGATGATATTTATGCATTACCAGATGATGAGCGTGCTGAATTGATTGATGGACAAATTTATTATATGGCACCACCAAACAGAAGGCATCAAAGAATTAGCTTTTATTTATCAAGGAAGATTGC
>CALASV010000249.1 GCA_937888895.1 uncultured Clostridia bacterium
GTTCCTGTTCCGCCTGATCGGTAAAAAAGGGTTCGGGGCCGTTAAACCCTCCACCTTGCAGGCTCTTGAAAGAGGCGAAGTGACCGAAATCGATTATTTCAACGGTTACATAGCCGCCAACGGTGCAAAATACGGTGTTGCCACACCCGTTAACTCTTTGGCCGTTCAGATGGTCAAAGAAATTGAAAAAGGCGAACGCAAGATGTCTCTTGACAATCTTGACGAATTCAAACTGTAAGTACTTTATGGAAAAATCGGTTACATGCCGTTTTTAATATCTTAATTAAGGAGATAAAAAAATGAGACAAACAACTATGGCTAAAGAAGCCACAATTGAACGTAAATGGTACGTAGTTGATGCTGAAGGCCAGACTTTAGGTCGTCTCGCAGCAGAAATTGCTAAGGTTTTAAGAGGCAAAAATAAGCCTATTTTTACACCACACATTGATACAGGTGATTATGTAATCGTTGTTAATGCTAGCAAGGTGAAAGTAACTGGTAAGAAGATGGACCAGAAGATTTACTACAATCACTCTGATTATCCAGGTGGTATGAGAGAAACAACTTTAAGAGAACTTATGGCTAAGGATTCCGCTGAAGTTATCAAGCTTGCAGTTAAGGGAATGCTTCCAAAGGGACCTTTAGGAAGAAGCATGATTAACAAGTTACATGTATACGCTGGCCCAGAGCATGCTCATGCAGCTCAGAAACCAGAAGTATTAGAAATTAAGTTCTAATAACTGAAAGGAGGACAAAACATTGGCTAAGGTAAAATACTACGGAACAGGTAGAAGAAAGAGCAGTGTTGCCAGAGTATATTTAGTACCTGGAACAGGCAAGATTACAATCAATAAGAGAGATATGGATGAATATTTCGGATTAGATACATTAAAGCTTATCGTTCGTCAGCCACTTGTACTTACTGAAACAGCTCAGAAGTATGATGTTATCACAACTGTACGCGGTGGTGGTTTCACAGGTCAGGCTGGTGCTATCAGACACGGTATCTCTAGAGCACTTTTAGAGGCAGATGCAGATTTACGTCCAGTATTAAAGAAAGCTGGTTTCTTAACAAGAGACCCAAGAATGAAAGAAAGAAAGAAGTACGGCTTAAAGGCTGCGAGACGTGCTCCACAGTTCTCAAAACGATAATTACAGTTATCTGTTATATAGTTTGGTGGAATATCGAAAGAAAGCGTCAAACCCTCGAAAACACTGCGTTTTCGAGGGTTTTCTTAATTTTGGAAAAGGGATGTAAAACAGTGTGAGAACACCTCAGATTTTGTCCGTAACTGACACATAACTGACAAGTAACTGACAAAGCAAAAAGAAATTTTCTTGTGTCTTGTGCAAGACAATGTTATAATGTATTTAAAATAAAAAAGAGGTGAGTTCATGATGAATCGAACAGAGTATAAAAATAAGTTTTATAAAGAACATTATGACCGAATCAATCTTGCATTACCAAAAGGAGAAAAAGAAAGAATTAAAAATATAGCATCATTACTTGGAATGTCAGTAAATGAATACCTTTATGCACTAATATGTGATGACCTTGCATTTGGCGAGAGTAAACTTGGAAAGAAAAAACAAGGATTTCGTGAAGAACAACGCTGTATGTTGGAAAAATGGCAAGTTCCAAAAAAATATTATGATATGATTGAGGATATATCATATTCTAAAGAGGAAGGATATTTCATATATCTAAAAGAGGGATTTATCAATGATATAACAGGGAATAGAAGTATTTACTGTGAAAAGACTTCAGAGGTTCGTAAAATTATTGTAAAAACACATAAAAAATAGGGCAGGAAATCCTGCCTTAAATTTTATTGATTGCATCAAGTAGTTCTTGAATTTCAAAATGAGTGTAGACAACTTCTGTAACGCCTTGTCCTTTATGTCCTACAATTTTCTTAATAATCTTATCTGATACACTAGCAGCCGTTAGCATGGAAATACAAGTATGTCTAGTATCGTGTGGACGATGCGTCATACCAAGAACTTCTATCAATGGTTTCCAGTAAGAGTCATAATAGTTTTGATAAAGAAAGTGATTACCTTCAGGAGTAGAAAGAAGATATTTACAATCATTGAGATAATACCAATATTCAAAGAATGGATATATCTTTTCTGCGATGGGAACAGTACGAATTCCTGCTTTCGTTTTTGATTCTATGATTTTGAAGTACCGTTCTTCTAAATTTACATTCTCTTTTTTTAGGTCTAATAGTTCGCTAATTCTGCATCCAGAGTAGATGAGTATAAGAATGACAGTGTAATAGGTGTTGGTGTCTTTCATATCCCATAAGCGTTTGATTTCTTCTTTGGAAAAAGGTTTACGGTCATAAGCATTTGGGTTTCCAGAATTCTTAATATTTAGATATTCCACCATATTTCGCTCTTTTGGAATAATTTCATGAATAACAGCATACTTGTACATTAGACTAAACAAAATTTTTAATTTTTTGAGTGTCGGAGTATTCTTTCCTGATTCATCAACAATCATTTGTAAATGGTCCAGTTTTACATCTACAAAACGCATTGTTGCAATTTTATGACATAATAGCCATGCTGCTTTATATCCTTTTACATTAGAGTCACTAACTGTTGGAAAGTGTTCGGAACTCCAACGCTCATATACATCTTCAAATGTTATTTTGCTAACATTGACATCATACGGATTTGCATTAAATTCAGCGAGAGCTGTTAATGCTTCTTTTCTAGTTTCATAATATCCAACAACCGTGTATAGTTGTTTTGTTTTACCAGTTTCTTCGTTGATTTCCCAACCTCTTGTTTTTTGAGCTATGTAAGGTTTCCGACGTTTGCCGGATAATTTATAAACAGTTCCAAATCCATTCGGTAGTCTCATAATATCACCATCCTATAAAATATTAAAAAAGTAGTGCAAAAAATATACTTTTATGATAGAATGGTAACAAGGTGCTCCATTCTATTAGTGCTTTTGGTGAAGTATCTGATAGAGGATTTGAAAGGCGATTTCTGTTGCAGCAGAAGTCGTCTTTTTGCATTTATTTAAAGTATGCTAATTTGGATTACACTTTTTAAAACAAGTATACTGCTGCCAGTCCAGAAGTCTTTATTGGAATCATAACTTGTAATGGTTCATAAGCACTTTGGATATAAGGATTTTTCTCTGCTAACATATCAAATTCCTGATTGTTCATTAAACATTTCCATAAAGAGTTTTTTGTCTTCTTCAATAATATTCTGCATAGCTATATCTAAAGTCAGTATTCCATTCTTTACTAAAAACACCATATTTTGTAACTGTCCTTTTCGTATTCCTTTTTTTTCTGCGGAACTCATTAAGTAATTATAATCTCTAATCGCTTTTTCTCTGGCTTCATATTCCATTCGTTTTTTATCATCTTGACTAATAATCTGTAATTGTTCATATGCACTTTGAATGTAAGGATTTTTCTCTGCTAACATATCGAATTCCTCCTTTTGTTCCGCATTGATAAACTTTGCCCATAATAAGATATCACTACTATCTTCTTTTAGTTCTTCTGGTAGTTTAGAAAGTTCTACTACATGGAATTCTATCTTATCTGTATAAAGAGTATGTCTTGTATCTTCTAAAATATGAAAACAGGAATAAAATTCGTTGCTATCATCAAAAAGCGTAAAGTCTAAGATACTGATGCTTACACATTTTTTTAGAACATCATAAGGTTGTCCTTTCTTAATTTGTTCTGTGTACATTTTAGAAACGTAAAATAAAGAACGGTCTGCCCATTTTGGAAATTCTGCTACTTGAATTTCAATATCAATCTCTACGGAATTGTTTAATAAAATTCGGACATCTAAAATTCCTTGTTTATCATCTTCGTGTACCTTAGATAAATCTGTGTTTAGAATAATGGTTTCTTTAATGTCTTTTGGGTCAATTTTTAAGATAGCAGATAAGAAGCCAATTCTTGCGTTATCATTTCGCATGATTTCTTTAAAAGCGAAATCAATCTTTGGTTTCATTAAAAAGTCACTCATAACAATCCTCCTTAAAGAA
>CALASV010000250.1 GCA_937888895.1 uncultured Clostridia bacterium
GTAGAAGCAGAAAGTTCCATTGTAGTAGTATTTGGTATGATTTGTTCTGTTTGAGGTACTTGTCCTAAAAAAGAAGATTTGTTGTTTTCTATAGTAGGAGTGGTATTTGATAATTCTACATTTGTAGACTTGTTTTCTGGTGTTACAATATTATTTTGTTCTAATGATATTGTTTGATTTATTGTATTATTTTTTAATATCGTTTCTTGATTTATGCTACTATTTTCTGCTATTATTTCTTGATTTGCAATAGGAGTAGAAGTCATATTGTTTGCTTCGGTTGTTGTTTCAACAGAAGTTGTTGGTAACGTAGAATGTTGTGTTACTTCTTGGGAAGGAGATTTTGGTGTACTTTGTAATATAATGTTAGAAAGTTCTTGTAACAGTTGTTGTTTTTGTGTACCTTCTGGAAGTTGTTCAATTTGTGTCACTAGTTCTTGTAACATTTGCTCTGCTTGAGGCAAAAGTTTTGCATTTTGGTTATGATAGTTTAAAAATTGAGTTACGTTTTCTTTTGTAACAGGAATATGATGTAATTCCATAAGAACTAAATCTTTAATAGGAAGTTCTGGGTGTTTAGATGATAGAGATAAATAGTGTTGAATACCAGCTTTATTTACAGGTTGTTTATGAGCAAGTAATTCGGTAACAATAGCAACACTTCGCTCTGTTTTTGTAATATTTGCTAAAGCAAGTGCCTTATCAATCATTGGATTTTCTAAAGGAGTATCTTCTTTTGCTAATTTTAATAAAATTTGTTCTTCTGTTGTCTGTGAAACTAAGAAGCTAGCAAATTCTCCAATTGATAAGTTTAATGTACCTTCGGTACGAGCAGTTACAGTAGCACCATTTTCTAATAATACTTTAATTTGATTCGCACGCAAATCAAGTACTTCTCCCTTTAAAAGTTGTCCTTGTGTCACTGTTGTTTGTTGATTGGCATTTGCTTTTGCAGATGCAGGTAAACGTTTCGTTAAAGGTACGGTTGTCTTTTCTTGTTTCGTCGGTTTATATAAATTTGCCATCATTTGGCTAATCATTCCCATAAATAATTCATTCCTTTCTATCTTTGTTTGTTAGTGTATCATATTTTATGGAAAATTGGAAGAAAGGATGATTTTTTTTAAAGGATATGTTACACTAAAATAGTGAAAAAAGATAAAAAAGGAGAAACGAAGTAGTATGAAATATCCAAAACCATTACAAAAAAATCAAACCATAGGTTTTGTTGCTCCATCGTTTGGTTGCAACATCGAACCTTATCATACAGCATTTGAAAATGCTCAAAAGAAATTCAAGGAACTAGGTTATTCTGTTGATATTGGACCAAATTGTTATTTAGGAGAGGGCATTGGAATTAGTAATACACCACAGCTTTGTGGAAAAGAATTGACAGAGAGTTATATTAGTACAAATAATCAAGCTATCATTTCTTGTGGTGGTGGGGAATTGATGTGTGAAATTTTAGATTATGTAGATTTTGAAAAAGTTAAACAAGCAGAGCCAAAATGGTATATGGGTTATTCCGATAACACAAACTTTACTTTTTTATTACCAACGATTTGTGATGTAGCGTCTATTTATGGACCAAATGCTCCATCGTTTGGTATGCAACCTTGGCATAATTCCATTTTGGATGCATTTGATTTATTGACAGGAAAGAAACAAAAAGTAGTTGGTTATGATGGTTGGGAAAAGGAATCATTAAAAGATGCCGAACATCCTTTAGAATCTTATCATATTACAGAACAGAAAATTTTAAAAGTTTATGAAAAAGAAACGGATACCATGATAGAAGGTGCAAATGTGAAAGTTTCTGGCAGATTATTAGGTGGATGTTTAGATTGTTTAGCAAATCTTGTTGGAACAAAGTTTGATAAAGTAGCAGAGTTTAATGAGCGTTATAAAGAGGAAGGAGTTATTTGGTTTTTAGAGTCTTGTGACTTAAATGTGATGTCAATTCGCCGTGCGTTATGGCAGTTAGAACATAGTGGATGGTTTTCTCATGTGAAAGGATTTTTAATTGGAAGACCTCTTATATTTGGACAAGAAATGATGGGGTTAAATCATTATAATGCTGTTACAGGAATTTTAAGTAAATATAATGTTCCAATTATTATGGATGCTGATGTAGGACATTTTGCACCAATGATGCCTTTGATTTGTGGAAGTTATGCCAAGGTAGAAGTACAAGGAAATCAAATTGAAATAGAGATGAAGTAGAAAATGGCTACGGCAGTAGATAAGGTTCAGATAAAGTAGATTGAAAAAAATTACTTATTTATGGATTGTCTAAAAAGATAAAATATAAGATAAGTTTGAATTTACAGAAAGGATATAATGAAACAAATTATTTTAAGAAAAAGAAATTTTTTATTAATTTTGATTCCATTAGGTATCATCTTAAATGAATGGGCAAAAAGTAGTGCATTTATTGCAGAAGAAATATTTGCAAAACGAATTTACAAAGTAATTTCTCAAGCAATTGGATTTTTGACCGGCTGGATTCCATTTTCATTAGCAGAACTAATTGTAGCAGTTGGACCTTGTATTATTGTAGGTTTATTAATTCGTCAAATCATTCGTGTGATACGGGTGAAAAAAACAATATCGGAAGATTCACAAAATAGTATTGGACAACTGCGGTTTCAGTTAATAATGACAGCAGTACAAAATATATTATGTTTGGTGTCTGTTATTTTCTTTGTTTATATTTTACTTTGTGGTATCAATTACCATCGTTATTCGGTACAATATTATTTAGGACTTTCCGTAGAAAATTCTTCTGTAGAGGAATTAGAAGGACTTTTGATGGAGTTAGCCCAAAAAGCAAATGAGCTTCGTTCTAATTTAACAACAGAAAATGAAGAAGGAGTATATATACTTCCTATGTCAAAGAAAGAGCTTGGTCAAGAAGCGAAACAAGCATATAAAAATTTAGCAAAAGAGTATGAAATATTTAAGGGTAGTTATTCTGCACCAAAACCAGTATTTTTTTCTAAACTAATGTCATATACACAAATTACAGGGATATTTACTTGTTGGACAATGGAAGCAAATGTAAATATAGATATTTCTCCATATTCGATTGGTTCTACGATGTGCCATGAATTAGCACATTTACGTGGATTTATGCGAGAGGATGAGGCAAATTATATTTCCTATATGGCTTGTTTGGCATCCGATTGTATAGATTTACAATATAGTGGCACCATGTTGGCATTGATTCATACAGGAAATGCATTATATAGAAAAGATGCAAATAGATATGCAGAAGTTTATCTAAATTATTATAGTGAAGCAGTAGTTCGAGATTTAGTGGCAAATAATAAGTATTGGGATAAATTTGAAGAAACGAAAGTAGCCGAAACGGCAGAAAAAGTAAATGATACTTATTTGAAAGTCAATAATCAAACAGATGGTACACAAAGTTATGGTAGAATGGTAGATTTATTATTAGCAGAATATCGACAACGACAAAAAAAGTAACAAATATTGTAAATTGTGAATTTTGTATAGAATGTAGTGGTGAAAATATAGGAAATTTGTTATAGAAACACTCTTTTTTTTTAGAAAATATATGCTATAATAAAAATGATAGATGAAAATTGGAAGAAAAGAGATATTCTTTTCTAACGAAATAAAAATGGAAAGGCATGGAATAATCGTGGCTGAAGAAGTAAAAGAATTAGAAAAAAATACGGCAGAGAAAGAAGTAGTCTCTAGAAATTTTATTGAGATGATTATTGACAAAGATTTAGAGGAAGGAAAGCATACCGAGATTATGACTCGTTTTCCTCCAGAACCAAATGGATACTTGCATATTGGACATGCAAAATCCATTTTATTGAACTATGGATTAGCGAAAAAGTATAATGGTAAGTTTAATCTTCGTTTTGATGATACGAATCCAACGAAGGAAAAAACAGAATTTGTAGAGTCTATTATTGCAGATGTAAAGTGGTTAGGAGCAGATTTTGAAGACAGATTATATTTTGCTTCTGATTATTTTGACCAGATGTACGAAGGTGCAGTAAAGTTAATCAAAAAAGGAAAAGCATTTGTTTGTGATTTATCAGCAGAAGAAATTAGGGAATATCGTGGTGATTTTAAGACTCCAGGAAAGAATAGCCCATATCGTGACCGTAGCATCGAAGAAAACCTTGCTTTATTTGAAGCGATGAAGAATGGTGAATTTGAGGATGGTACAAAAGTACTTCGTGCCAAAATTGATATGGCATCTCCAAATATCAATATGAGAGACCCTGTTATTTATCGTGTAGCAAGAATGACACATCATAATACAGGGGATAAGTGGTGTATTTACCCAATGTATGACTTTGCTCATCCAATTGAGGATGCTATTGAAGGAATTACACATTCTATCTGTACTTTGGAATTTGAAGACCATAGACCATTATATGATTGGGTAGTAACAGAATTAGAGTATCCAAATCCACCACAGCAGATTGAATTTGCTAAGATGTATTTAACAAATGTAATTACTGGTAAGAGATATATTAAGCGTTTAGTAGAAGATGGCATTGTAGATGGTTGGGATGACCCTCGTTTAGTTTCTATTGCGGCACTTAGAAGACGTGGTTTTACACCAGAGTCCTTGAAGTTATTTATGGAACTTTGTGGTGTATCTAAGGCAAATAGTTCCGTTGATTATGCAATGCTTGAGTATTGTATTCGTGAAGATTTAAAATTAAAGAGAAATCGTGTCATGGCAGTACTTGACCCAGTAAAATTAGTTATTGATAATTATCCAGAAGACGAAATGGAGTATTTAGATGCTCCAAACAATTTAGAAAATGAAGCGTTAGGTAGCAGAAAAGTACCATTCGGAAAAGAATTATATATTGACCGTGATGACTTTATGATTGAGCCACCAAAGAAATATTTCCGTTTATTCCCGGGAAATGAAGTTCGTTTGATGAATGCTTATTTTGTTACTTGTACAAGTTATGAAACAGATGAAACTGGTAAAGTAACTGTAGTACATTGTACGTATGACCCAGCAACTAAGAGTGGTTCTGGTTTTGAAGGAAGAAAAGTAAAGGGTACAATTCATTGGGTGGCAGCAAAGACAGCGATTCCTTGTGAAGTACGTTTATATGAAAATTTAGTAGATGAAGAAAAAGGCGTTTATAATGAAGATGGTTCAGTTAATATCAATCCAAATTCTAGAACTATTTTAACAGAATGTTTTGTAGAACCAAGTATTAAAGATGCAAAAGCGTATGATAGTTTCCAATTCTTGCGTAATGGTTATTTTTGCGTAGACTATAAAGATTCGACAGCAGAGAAATTAGTATTTAACCGTATTGCTTCTATGAAGAGTTCCTATAAACCACAATAAGTATTTTTGAGGGAGGGAAGATAAAAACTCGTGGCAAATTTATTTTCAGGTTTAGAAGGCTTAGGGCTTGGAAATCTTTCTGAAATGAAGATATTTGATAAAGATAAGAAAGAAAAAGCGGAAGCTGATAAAAAGAAAGTAGAAGTAAAAGAAGAAGATTTATTGTTTGATAAGACATTTATTTGTAAAGCTTGTGATAGGGAATTTAAGTCTAAAATGGTAAGGACTGGTAAAGTTAAATTGCTAGAACAAGATACTGATTTGCGTCCAAAGTATCAATATGTGGATTCTTTAAAATATGATGCAGTAGTTTGTCCATATTGTGGATTTGCAGCGTTAAATCGCTTTTTTAATTACTTAACTGATTCTCAAGCAAAATTGATTAAGACAAATATTTCTGCTAAATTTAAGGGATTGAAAGAAATAGAAGGTCCTTGGACGTATGATGATGCTATTTTAAGGCATAAATTAGTATTAATCAATGCTATTGTAAAACACGCAAAATCAAGTGAAAAAGCATATATTTGTCTAAAGTTAGCATGGTTATGTCGAGGAAAGTCAGAAACCCTTCCTGAGGATACAAAAGATTTAGCAACAGTAAAAAAAACATTAGCAGAACAAGAAAAAGAATATATTGCAAATGCTTATGAAGGATTTCAAGAATCGTTTTCTAAAGAACCGTTTCCTATTTGTGGAATGGATGAAAATACATTAACTTATTTGGTGGCAGACCTTGCAAGACAACTTGGAAAATATGATGATGCACTTCGTTTAGTTGGTCGAGTAATTACTTCTAGAAGTGCGAATGACAGAATCAAGTCAAAAGGAATTGAAATGAAAGAAATGATTAAAAAAGAGAAAGAAAAATTAGAGAAAATGAATAATTAACAGTAAGAAACAAAAGAGGGTGGCGTTTGAATGGCAAACGTCACCTTTAAAAAATAAGGAGGACTTACTTTATGAAAGAACAATTGTATACAATACCTGTAAGTGAAGCGTTTGAATTAGAATGTGAATGTCCTGTTTGTGCTATGTATCACACATTAAAAGAAAATGCATTAGAATTTACATTAGGTCCAAGTTATATGGAAGATGATATTCGTATGGTGACAGATAAAATGGGTTTCTGTAAAGAACATGTACAAGAACTGTATGTAAAGCAAAATCGTCTTGGTTTAGCACTGATGTTAAAAACACATGCAGATAAAACGATTCAGGATATGGAAAAGCTGACAAAAGGGTATAAACCAATGAAACCGGGCTTATTTAAAAAGGCAGAGACAGAAATAAATCCAGTACAGAAGTATTTAAATGATTTAAAATGTAGTTGTTTTGTTTGCAAAAAGGTAGAAGATGTATTTAGTCGTTATATTACAACTATTTTTTACTTGTATGAAAAAGAAGGCGATTTTCGTAATGTAGTAAATAATTGTAAAGGTTTTTGTAATGAGCATTATGGTTTATTATTAAGAGAAGCTCCAAAGCAACTTTCTAATAGATATATGGACGAGTTTACAGATGCATTGACAAAGGCTTATTTAGAAGGTATGAAGCGTGTAAGAGATGACTTATCTTGGTTTATTGATAAATTTGATTATCGTTTTGAAAATGAACCTTGGAAAAATTCAAAAGATGCATTACAACGAATGATGATGAAGCAAAATAGCTTAGAATATTTTCCAGAGGAGAAAGAAGTGTAAAAAGTTTAGCTAAAAGCTTGATTATTGTTACTAATGTAACTAAAAATCGAACTTGATTGGGGAAATTTTTATAAAATTAGGTCTAAAGTCCTAGTTGCACTTTATGAAAGTTGTGGTAATATAAGTATATCGAATTTAGCACTCGATTTAAGTGAGTGCTAACAGAATAAACAAGAAGAATATTATGTTGTAGTTAATAAAAATTATTAGTTTTAGTTTGGAATTGTTAATTACAACATATTAACAAAAGTGAAGTAAAATTGATATTTGGTTTCGAAAAAAGGAGGTTTTTTCAAATGAGATTAGTACCATTAGGAGATAAGGTTGTATTAAAACAGTTATTAGCTGAGGAAACTACAAAGTCTGGAATTGTTCTTCCGGGTCAAGCAAAGGAAAAGCCACAGCAGGCAGAAGTAATTGCTGTAGGTCCTGGTGGAGTGGTAGATGGTAAAGAAGTTACAATGCAGGTTAAGGTTGGAGATAAAGTAATTTATTCCAAATATGCAGGTACAGATGTAAAGCTTGGCGATGAAGAGTTTATCGTAGTAAAGCAGAATGACATTGTTGCAATTGTAGAAGAATAAGATATCATATTCTAAATATTGTACTAATGTAAAAGAAATGCTTTTATGTATGTATAAAGTGTTATATGAAAAAATAAAACATTGGGTATAATATGGAAAGTAATATAAGGAGGCTTAAAAAGCATGGCAAAGGAAATTAAATATGGAGCAGAAGCAAGAGTTGCTTTAGAAAATGGTGTAAATAAGTTAGCTAATACAGTAAAGGTAACACTTGGACCAAAGGGTAGAAATGTAATTTTAGATAAGTCTTTTGGTACACCACTTATTACAAACGATGGTGTAACAATTGCAAAGGAAATTGAATTAGAAGATGCATTTGAAAATATGGGTGCACAGATTGTAAAAGAAGTTGCAACTAAGACAAATGATGTTGCTGGTGATGGTACTACTACAGCTACCGTGCTTGCACAGGCTATGATTAACGAAGGTATGAAGAACTTGGCAGCAGGTGCAAATCCAATTATCTTAAGAAAAGGTATGAAGAAGGCAACGGATTGTGCCGTAGAAGCAATTTCCGAAATGAGTTCTGTTGTCACAGGTAAGGAACAGATTGCAAAGGTAGCAGCTATTTCTGCTGGTGATGAATCTGTAGGTGAAATGGTAGCTGATGCTATGGATAAGGTTTCTAAAGATGGTGTTATTACAATCGAAGAATCTAAGACAATGAAGACAGAACTTGACTTAGTAGAAGGTATGCAGTTTGACCGTGGTTATGTGTCTGCTTATATGGCAACAGATATGGATAAGATGGAAGCAAATCTTGATAATCCATTTATCTTAATTACAGATAAGAAAATTTC
>CALASV010000251.1 GCA_937888895.1 uncultured Clostridia bacterium
CTATGGATGGTGATGTATATGTAGGATATTTAACAAAAACAAGTGGTATGGGTGCTATGGCGTATGCGTATGCCCTTTGCCTAAAAGAAGATAATACATTTGATGTTAGTATTATGCAGATGGCAAGTGTCATGCATGTATGGGGAGCTACGAATGGCACTTATATAGTGAATGGAGAAGATATTACATTTACTTATGATATTTTAACAACGGAAGGTGAAATTGTTGCAGAAGATGAAATTGCAGAAGGAGTTGATTATTCTAATACAACACTTTCTACGGCATTTAATATTCAACAAGCTACAATGTGTGCTTCTAATGCACCATTTATAAAAGTAAAATAAAAGGAGAATGACATATGGACAGAGCAAGACTTGAAACAGGAGAATTAAACAAATTTTTTAATTGGGCATACCGAACAAGAGGAAATGTTGTACAGGCATTAGCTGAAGGAAAAGAAATGTCACCTGAAAAAATGTTTCTTTCGTTTACCTCACATGACCCAGTATTTATTAGTCATGGTTCGGCAGGTTTAAATGGTTCTGTAAAAGGTATTGGATTTATTCCGAAGGAAGAATATTTAGAAGAAGCACTTGCTGCTTATATTGAGCATATTAAAAGTTACGACCCAGAAGATAAAGGCTATAGTCATAGAGGGTTACAGTTATTATTAAAATGGTTATATTCCAAAGAAGCAGAGCAGACAATTGATTTTTCTCATATTTATAGTGTGGAAATGGCATTTAAACATAGTTGGACAAATTATCAAGAAAATAAAGAAGCAACGCTTTTATTTTATCAACCTCCAATGCTTTCCTTTGAAGTGAGAGGTAGTATGGAAATCATAGGAAAACATAATGAACTAGGTTCAATTTCTCCATTTGAATTGCCATTACTTCAGCAGTTTATTAACGCACAGCATGATGTGTATCATACTCCGAATATCGACCGTTGGGTAACTCGTCCTGCTTATAAATTTACAGTAGAAGAAATTTTTGATAATTCTGCAAGTAAAACTGGATTTGGTACAAAGATACCTTATTAGTATGATGAAGATGAAAAAAATCATTTCAATGATAGTGGCAATTTCAGTAATGGCAACGACATTTGGGGGCTGTAATATTCGTCAAGATAAGTATGAAAATTCGTTGCGTGTCGGTACAACTGCATTGCCTAAAAATTTAAATCCGTATTCTTCTATGGAATCTTCGGCAACCTTTTTTGTAAGTTTATTTTATAATACATTACTTGGCTCTATATCTGCACCAGTAGATTATGTAGAAGGACAAACATATACATTTCCAGATGGTACAGTTTATACACCAGTAGATACAAATAAAAATCCTCTTGCTTTTGCAGATGGTCTTGTAGAATACGAAGGTGCATTACCAAAACAAGAAGGTAGTATTTATGGTTATGAATACTTTGACCCAACAGAAGAAGAGTGGAAAGAACAATGTGAAAGAGAATCCATTATATTTGGATATGATGAAAGTGGAAATCCAATCGAAGAAACAGAAGAAGAATTTTTAAAAAGAGCATTAATTGCTGTGCCAAAAGAAAATTGGATGCGTTTTCGTTTTAAAGTAGTGGAAGGACATTCTTGGAGTGATGGAACACCTTTTACAGCTGAAGATATTAAATTTACATTTGATTATATTGTAAAATATTCGGGTGCGTTAGGAAGTCAAGCATATTTTTTGACAGATTATTATCAAAGTGAAGTGTTAGATGGAGATTTTGTATTTACATTGGCAAGTAATAATTATACTTCAATGAAAACAATATGTAATTCCATTGTCATTATTCCAAAACACATTTGGCAGACAGTGAAAAGCCCTGCAAAAGAGAAAAATTTAAGTCCCGTAGGAACAGGGGCATATTATATTGCAGAAGGGGATTATATTGAAGGAAGTACAATTACTGCTTCGTTTCGTGAAGATTATGACGAAACATTAAAAAAAGAAATGTTTGTTGGTGAACCAATTGAGAATATTTCTGTTGTTTTAATGAGTAATGAAGATGTTTTAATCAATGCTTTAAATGAGGGAAGTATTGATTTGATGCTTGATTCTGTAAAACCAGCAAAAACTTATGCAATACAAAATAATAGTGCTTATAGTAATGTCAATATATCTTCTGTAGTGAGTGAATCGGTTGTAACCCTTTTATTTAATGTAGGTCCTTATGGTGCTTTTAAAGAAGGCAGTTTCAATGGGTATTCTTATGAAATACGAAAAGCAATTTCTCTTTGTTTAAATCAACAAACATTGATTGATGAAGTCATTCATGGTATGGGTGTCCAAGTTGGTGATGGTTTAGTACAAGATTATTTTGCTCATGCTTATGTAGATGAACAAGGAAATTATGTTTATCATAAAACAGATGTCGCACAAGCAAATGCATTACTTGATACAACACCATACAAAATGGATGAAAACGGAAGTAGAGGTATTACATTAACTGTTTTTACAACACTAGATAATGAAGTGACAGTAAAGGCACTTGCAGTTCAATTAAGTCAAATTGGTATTACATTAGAATATGAACAAGCAACTTCTACTTATTCTGAAGAAATTAAACAACAAAATCATGCAGATTTTGACATGATTATCAATAAAGTAACATATAACTCAGATAAATTGTTAATGTTTAATGCACGTTATGGCGTATATCCTGCGACAGGAAGTGTACGATTATTTAATTATTCAGGGATTGTAGATGAAACATTGATTGAAATGATGAATGAAATGGAACTTGCATCAGAAACAAAAGAACAGTATGAGCGTTGTCGTGAAGTACAAAAATATATTGCTGATTTAGTAATAGAAATTCCATTATATTCAGAAAATACGATTACATTTTATAGTTCACAAAAATGGGATGGTTGGATAGAAGCAGAAGGCTTGTCTATTTGGAATGGCTATTCGATAAGATATTTAAAGAAAGTACAGTAACTAAGGTAGGAGAAAGAAAAATTGAAAGGTTATTATTTAAAAAAGGTGTTAAGTTCTTTGTTTGTACTTTTCGTCATTATATCATTGAATTTTTTTCTTCCAAGAATGATTTTTAGTGACCCGGCACAGCCTTATTATGTAGGTGTTCCAGAAGATGCTTATGCTTTGCGAGAACAGATTCGAGAGGAATATGGATTTAATGAGCCGTTAATTGCGCAGTACTTTGAGTATTTAGGACGAGTAGTTATATTGGATTTAGGAGAGTCGCATTATTATAAAGAATCAGTTTGGAATGTTATGTTTAGTAGAATTCCTTGGTCGATGGTGTTGACCGTTTCTTCTATGTTGATTTCGATTTTATTTGGTATTCTGTTTGGAGCAGTAGCTGGAAAACATCGTGACAAAACTGCTGACAAGGTGCTGATGTGGTTGTCTGGGATTACTACTGCGATACCGTCTTTTTGGCTTGCATTAGTAGCAGTGATGCTTTTTGGATTTACATTTAAGCTATTTCCTTACCGTGGTGCAATGACAGCAGGGTATACATTATCTATGAATGGTTCACTTTTTATCATTGTTTTTATGATATGTGTTGCTATTTCCATAGTAATAAAAATGATAACAAAAAAATCTATCGCATTATTTATTGGTATTTCAGTAGCAATTGTAGTAGCATTAGTAGTTTCTGTTCCAATAGGAGATATTTTTGATGTAGCATATCATGCGACATTACCTGTTGCAATTTCTGTGTTTTCTGGTGTGATTTCTTATGGATTGCTTGTAAGAAACAGTATGATTGCTGTAACAAATGAGGACTACATATTGACAGCAAGAGCAAAAGGACTTCCACCTCATGTTGTTTTATATAAACATACATTTCGGAATGCATTGCTTCCTTTGATTACGAATGTAGGTATGTCAATGGCAGGACTAATGGGTGGCAGTGTATTGATGGAAAAAATATTTTCATGGCCGGGAATGGGACAGTTATTACTAGATGCTTGTAATACTGGTGATTATCAGCTTTCACAGGCAATTTTATTGTTATTTGCAGTGATTACAGTAGTATGTAATTTCATTACTGACCTTGTATATCATAAATTTGACCCTAGAGTGAGAGAGGTTTAAACGATGAAAAAATATGGTGTATACTATCATAATGGAATTTGTCGAAAGCAAAAGAGGTTTCAATCATGAAAAAAAATAGCACTCGAATATTTCTTGTCATACAAAGTATAGCAAAGTTTTTATTAAAAATATTAAAAAATCCAAAGGGTAGAATTGGAGTAATATTAGTTGGAATAGTTGTTTTGGCAGCAGTATTTGCTCCATATCTTACGCCTTATGAATTGGATGCGTATAATATAGCAAATGGACTTGCTAAACCATCAAAAGAGCATCTTCTTGGAACAGATAAAAATGGAATTGATATTTTAACACAGATTTTATATGGAGCGAGAATTTCTTTGATTATTGGTATTACAACAGGCTTGTGTGTGACATTTCTTGGTGCAACGTTAGGTGTTGTTTCTGCTTATTTTGGAAAAGTAAGTGCTTTTTTTGTATTAAATACGATTAACGTATTGCTTGTTATTCCAACGACACCACTAATGATGATTATGAGTAATCTTTCTTCTAGTTATTTGATGATGATTGCTATTTTTACGTTAATTGGTTGGTGTGGAACGGCAAGAATGGTACGAGCACAAGTACTTGCTATTATGAATATGAATTATATTCGTGCAGCAGAATTAGCAGGTGGCTCGAAAAATTATATTATGTTTCGACATATTTTACCAGCAGTTTCTCATTTGTTGATTATGAATTGTGCTTTATCTTGTGCAGGTTTTATGATTGCAGAAGCAGGTCTTAGTTTTATTGGACTTGGAGACCCATCGGTTGTTAGTTGGGGAAAAATTTTAGTGGCTGCACAAGAAAGTGCTTTTACTTCGGGATTATGGGCATGGGTTATTGCACCTGGTGTTGCGATTTTTATAACAGTATTTGGATTTATGCAAATAGGATATGCACTAGAAGAAATTTTAAATCCTAAAATGAAAAAGAGAAAGATAAAAAACAAAGGGAAAAGTTCAGAACAAGAAGTTTATGAAGTATTTGCTAAGATGGTAGATATTAGTGAAGAAGATGCTTTTAAATTTAAAAAAAATGAGATTGTGTAATAGGAAAGTGTTTTTATGTCACAATGGAAAGAGTGTGCTTTTCGTATTATTATGGAATACTGAAAGGAATATTTAATTTGTATGAATGTGCTTGATATTAAAAATTTGAAAATTGTATTTCAGAGTGAAGAAGGTATTGTTTGTGCTGTAGAAGGAATTGATATTTGTGTTGGTGAAGGAGAAAAAGTTGCGATTGTTGGAGAGTCAGGTTGTGGAAAAAGTGTAACAAGTCTTGCTTGTATGAAATTACTAAATACACCTCCTGCGTATGTAATGGCAGATAAATTTGAATTTATTTCTCATAATGGAGTAACACATCATATTTTAGAAAAAACAGAAAATGAAATGCTTATGCTTCGTGCAGAAGAAATGGCAATGATTTTTCAAGACCCGTCTACTTTTTTAAATCCTGTTATGACAATAGGAGAGCAATTAGATGAAGTATTTATTTACCATAAAAAGATGAAACCGAAAGAAGCGAGACAGCATAGTATAGAAATAATGAAGGAAGTGGGAATTCCAGACCCAAAGATGAGAGCTGAGCAATATCCTCATGAGTTATCTGGTGGCTTAAAACAACGAATTTTAATTGCGATGGCTACTTCACTTTCTCCGAGATTGTTAATTGCTGATGAACCAACAACGGCATTGGATGTTACCATTCAAGCACAAATTTTACAGTTAATTTCCAAACGATGTGAAAAAGAAAAAATGTCACTGTTAATGATTACGCATGACCTTGGTGTAGTTCGTGAAATGGCAGATAGAGTATATGTCATGTATTGTGGAAAAATTGTGGAGCAAGGGACGGTAGACGAAATTTTACAAACGCCTCAGCACCCATATACAAAGGCTTTGATTGATACAATACCAAGTTTGGATAGCAAAGTAGAGCGTTTTGTACAAATTCCACATAATGTACCACATCCAATGCATAAGCCAGAAGGATGTTATTTTTCTAATCGATGTGCTTATTGTACGAAACTTTGTAAAAAAACAATGCCACCACTATTTGACCGTGGAAATGGCAGGAAAATTCGTTGTTACTACGAAGTGGAGGAATTATGGGAGAAATAATCCTAAAAACGAACGACCTTACGATAGACTTTAAGGTGAAGAAAAATTTATTTGGGAAAGCAGACAGATTATCAGCAGTACAAAATGTCAATATAGAAATTCGTAAAGGTGAGATTTATGGTTTAGTAGGAGAATCGGGTTGTGGGAAAACAACACTTGCGAATGCAATACTTGGATTTGTACCAATTACTTCTGGTTCATTTGAATTTTTAGGTCATACGATTGATGCAAAAACAAAACAAGCAGAATGGAAAGAAGTAAGAAAATCGATGCAAACGGTATTTCAAGACCCGTATTCTTCTTTAAATTCACGATTTAATGTTTGGCAAATCATTTCCGAACCACTTTATATTGCTGGAGAACGAAATGAAAAAGTATTGCGTGAGAAGGCAGCAGAGCTTATTGAAAAAGTGGGTCTTTCTCTAAAGGATTTAGACCGTTATATCTTTGAATTTTCGGGAGGACAACGGCAACGAATCGCAATAGCTCGTGCACTGATTACAAATGCAGAACTAATTATTTGTGATGAACCAACTTCGGCACTCGATGTTTCAGTTCATTCGCAAATTTGTAATTTGCTATTAGATTTACGAGAGGAATTTGGATTAACTTATGTTT
>CALASV010000252.1 GCA_937888895.1 uncultured Clostridia bacterium
CTGTATCTTCTGGATTACAATATTTTTTGAATAACTTCCAACATTCTGTATAAATTTCATAATACATTTTAAGATTTTCCTGATTCATTCCTATCTCCGTTTCTAATATGCATTCTCCATTATATAAAAACTTAATTTCTAAAACGGAATTTCCATATCTTCTACTGAAATAAAACCATCTGATTTATCCCAACTATATTGTCTATTTACATTATCACCCTCGCCATAAATTCTCTTGGAACGTTCTTCATAGTCTAATACAAATCCTTTTAATTCTAATTTTCCAAACAAACGATTTTTTGATACAATTAGTCTTCTTTGTGATAATTGTAACTCTTTATCTCTATCATAACTTAAAATAACTCCTGCAAGATTAGTAATATCACTAGAACCACTAATTTCTTCATTTGCATCTGTACTATAACTATTTTTTCTCCTATGAGCCACTAAAAGAATAATAATATCATATCTAAGAGCCAATTTCGTTAATCGTTTTACAAATCTACTTTGTCGGTCATAACGGTCCGTATACTTTTCTGCATCCAAATCTAAAGCTATCATCAGATTATCAATCAATATCACTTTGACTCCATATCACATAATTACTTGTTCTAATATCTTTAAAAGGTCTTCGTTCTCTTGTTCCTCCGATTCAATAATCGTACTATCATAAATATATGCTTTTTCTCGATACCAAGCATTGATTAACTGCTGATTTTGATTAGTGATAAAACGACTTACTTTTTCATCCTTTATCACTTCTGTAATATGCTGCTTACCAGCAATCTGAAAATCTAACCATGATTTAAAAAGATAATTTGGCAATTCCCCAGAATAAACAAACACTTTTAAGCCCTGTTCCATAGCCTCAACTATTATTTGACTTGCAAAAGTGCTTTTTCCATCTCCACGCTTTCCAGCAATCAAATGCACTTGTCCAAATGGTAAACCACCAAACAATAACATATCCAATTGTTGAATACCTGTTCTAAGTTTAGGAAGTTTATAAATATCAATCGTTTCCACATCAGAAAGACTCAACACTCTACTAACTGGCATCATTTTTGCATGTTCAACAGCTTCTCTAACTGCTTCTTTTCCATACTTTTTTAGTATTTCATTTGCATCTTTACAGCCTCTATAATCCCTTTCTTGTACATATAAAATTTTGTTTGGAAATCTCATTCGGAAATCATCCAATAAAGTCATTTTTCCTTTTTCAAAATCTCCAAATATTACAATTTCCTCAAACTTTCTTACCCATTCCCAACAATAAGGGACCCATGTGAACCCTTTTGCTCCTGTAGGAACAGATACTGCATTATGTAATCCTGCTGCCACTATAGATAAACTATCTATTTGCCCTTCTGTAACTATCAAACGGTCAAATTTATTATTACATTGTTTCATACCAAAAAGAATAGGCTTACAGTTCTTTTCACACCATTCCTTAAATCCTTTATGTTTTTCTGGATTATAGTCGATTCTCCGATACTTTACAAATTGCATAATACCTTTTTCATCAAAGAATGGAAAAACTAGAATATTGTCATTCTTGGATTGTGTTGTTATCTCATATTGTTCTGCAATTTCTCGACTAATTCCTCTACTTTCCAAATAAACCACAGCTGAACTTTTTGGTACAATTCTTTGTTTAGGTTGTCCTAATTGTCTATATTGTTTCTTAGGACGATAATATTCATCTATTTCACTTCCAAGACTAAAATCAAAATCCCTAGATAATGTGACCATATTACCTGAAGCATTACAACTTGCCCTAAGACACTTAAACTGTCCTGTCTTTAAATCAATAGCAAAAGTACGAACATTACCTTTTATTGCCTTTGGTTTACAATATGGACAAGTTTTGAAATGTAATTGATTTCCTGATTGTTTAACTTCAATTCCCTGTTGCATTGCAAAATTCCAAGCATCTTGTTCTTTAAATTCATACATCATTACCAATCATCTCCTACAAGTTCTTCTTCATTTTCTTGCAGAGCTGAATTTTGTATATTTTCTTGCTTTTGACTTTGTTGCACAGTAAAGTTATTATTTTCTTCTCTAGTTTGTCCATTATTCGGTTTCCCATTATCATAATTTCCTTCTAAAACTTTAGGAAAATTATTTGGTAATACAAACCAATCAAAAGTGATAACCCACCCCTTTTTATTTCTACCACAAAGAAAATCGCTCTGTTTAATTCTTTCTATTGCCAAAAGAACATCTTCTAAACTTCTCTCTTTTATTCTTGCCATTAAAGAAGCATATCTTTTTGATTTAGATGTAACTTTAGAAACAGGCTTTATTCCAAAACTCTCCAAACAGTTCCAAGCCTCAATAACACGTCGGACTTGTGTCTGACAAACAGTATCTTTAGATACTGTTATATTTTTTTCTTCTTCTCTTTCTTTTTCTTCTTCTTTATCTGTTGCGTTACTTTGCGTTACAGTAGCGTTACTTGTAACGTTACATTGTATTACATCATTTTCTTTACACTCTATTTGTTTTTGTTTTTCTCTGTGTTTTGCAACTCTTGCTCTAGTTTGTTCTCTTATTTTCTCCAATCCTTCTATATTTTGATACTTTTCCCAATTAGAAATATGAAAAATATCATCTATAATTTCAATCATATTGAATTTAACAAAGGCATCTAAAGCAAGCTTAACTAAAAGCAATGGACGATTAAACTGTTGTGCTAACATTTCTTCTGTATATGGAATTTCTTTTGTTATATAAAGCAACCCATTATCATTAATATTTCCAGCTAAACATAACATCTTCACCCATATAACAATAATTCCATCACCGTCTGGAAGATTTTCAATTTGTCGAATTTTTCGATTATCAAATAAATCAGTTGTAATTTTAATCCATTTTACATCTGCCATATTTTCACCACCTTCTTTCTTCTGGCAGCAATTTCAGATTACTTCCCTTTATCATGCAAACTTCTCTCACCTTTAATAAACAAGCTAAGAGAAGTTCTGATACCATTTATTAAATTCCTGAATCTACTTCTGTATTTTCATCACAAAATCTATCAAACTTTACTCGGTCCACTAACACTCTACGTCCTACTCTAAAAATAGCACCTGTACTTTCTGCTACATTTCTTGCTACATTTTCACCAAGACCAGTATATACTCTAAATTCTTCCATACTTAATAATCTCTTATCTGACATCATAGAAATTGTAATATCACGTTCTCTTCCTCTC
>CALASV010000253.1 GCA_937888895.1 uncultured Clostridia bacterium
TATATGCTACTATCTTTGCTATCACTTGTTCTATCTCTGTTTTTGCCTTAGTTCCTGTACCATGATATCGTAATTCATAATGTTGTTGTCCTACGAGATTGCCACACACATCCGTTTCTGCTACTTCGATAAATCCATCATTATAATCTAATCCGATGACCCCATACCTACTACTTGTTTCATAGGATTCTACTTCGATAGCAAACATCGCTTGTAAATACCATTTTTTCCCTTCTTTTCGAATCCGATAACTGATGGGTTTTCTTTCTTCTTTGCTTTTCTTTTCGTGATGTTTTAATACCTCGATGAATTCTTCTCGTAAATGAGCAAACTGGAGCTGTTCCAACCGAAGATACTGTTCTTCTTTTTTCTCTCCACTATACTTCTTTTCTTTCCTTACTTGTATCGTAAAATCATCACTTTCTTCCCGATATTTCAGTTGCACCAATTGATTTCCTTGTGTTTCATCGGAACTCCCTAAATAAAATATATTTTTATCTCTTTGTTGTATATAATCTCGATACCACTCGGCATGAGTTTGGTACCCATTTTCTTCTAAGTGATATTGTTTTTGAAACATTTGTTTCCCACCAAATCCTAAGGATAATTTTTGATGTTCGATTTCATACTTTAATTGCTGTAGGGATTGTTTCATACGATTTAATTGATTTTTTTGATAATATAAACTGGATTTTTCTTCTCGATATTGTTTTAATTCTAGTGGACTTGCTTGGTTTTCTCTCACCTTTGGTTTCCTTCGTTCAATAGTTTGTTGTAATATTTGTACTTTTTCTTCTTTTTTCTCAATGGTTATCTCTAATGCTTGTTGCTCTGTTTTTTTTAATTCTAATAATGCTCTGATACGACCCTTGATATCATAACAAATAGAATTGATCGTACGCTTTAATACTCCATATATTTGACACATCTCCGTTACAAAATAACTATCTTTTGGATAACGCACACGATAATCAGGAGCTATCATCTTATGCCACATGACTCGATATATGGCATTATATTCTTTCAGATAACTAGAAAAATATGCTTCTACTTCTTTCGTTTTTTCTAATCTCGTTTCTATCGTAAATGTCTTAGAAACTATCATAACGATTGCTCCCTTCTCTCTTTTTTGTCTTTCTTCTTATGTGTCATTTACTTTCAAATATAGTTTTTGTTTATACAACTATAAATAAGCTAATCTTTTGCAAAAAAAGACAACTTATATTTGTAATTTGAATGGATATTCGTTATACTAATATTTAAACAGTATAGCGAATATTTTTTATCCGAATCAAATTATGAATATTGAATTGACTAAATAAAAATATTTCAAAAAAATTATACTGTGACAAAATAAGAGGAAAGGAAGAAAAATATGAAAAAGAATAATATTACAAGTAAAAAAACAGGAGGAAAGAAACTAGCATCTATTATCGTAGGGATATTATTTACCATTGTTTTAGTAATAGGTAGTATAGTTGCGATTATTTCAGGAAAAAATGTAAAAGCGATGAATCATTGTGTAGATTCCGTATTAGCCAAATTACAAGAACATTATACAGTAACTCCTGTTGATGTAGGCGAGTATAAAGAAATGAAATTATTTGGTATTATGAAATTTCATGTAGAGCAGTATAACATTGAAGAATTAGGAAATCTTTCTATTATGCGTGTGAATATGGGTGTCATGCAAATGGCTACTGTAGTAATTACACCAAAAGACAAAAACTTACCATTACTTTCAGCAGATTATATGTACATATTGTCAAATCGTAAATCATATTTGGAATTTTATGATGTAGTAAAGGAAAAAGATGACTCCTATCAGCAATTATTAAATGCTCTTTCTACTGTTCAAAAAGATTATGAACAGTTAGAAAATATAGAAACTTCTCCAGCTTGGTATGAACATTTACTTACGGTTACCTCCTATAAAGGTGGTAGTTTTGATGAAGATAATGCGTTAGAAGGAATGTTAGTGGATAGTTTAGCTGTTTATTTAGAATATGGAAAGCAATTACCTTTATTATCGGAAGAAGAAAAGAATGAAAAAATAGCAATTACAATCGAATATACCGATGGATTGATTGAAAAAGGTGGTATTTCTACGGATGTATTCAAAAAAGAACTTGGGGAAGAAGAAACAAAGAAATTCTTTGATAATGTATTTTTTGGAACTGTAAAGTAATGCTTTTTCATTTATAAACGAAAAAAAGGATTATCAGAACAAAGATTATTTATGTTCTGGTAATCCTTTTTAATGATGTCATATATAATTATCTCTTATAATGACGATATTTTTCAAGTGCATCTAAAATAGCGACACAATTTTCAATCGGAGTTTCATAATTTAACTCTACATTTAAAGACAATCCACCTTGTGGTAAGTACAGTGTTTCTACGCATTCTCCGATATGGTCAAAAATTTCCGAGCGAGTTGCAAATGGGAATAGCTGTCTATCTAAATCTAAATTAATTGGAATAATTTGTTCTTTACGGCAAACACGAACTAAATTATCTAAACCATTTGCACGAAATTGTGGGTTAATCATATCAACACCACATTCCACTAAATCAGGCATAATTTCATGGATACATCCATCAGTATGCATATAAATCAATGTTTCAGGATGTTTTTTCTTAATCATTCCATATAATTCTTTGTAACATGGCTTTAAATATTTTCTCCAACGCTCAGGACCAATGGCAAGTCCTTTTTGCATTCCTAAATCGTCACCAAATACAGCAAGACCATTGAAGTTATCAATAATTGCTTCTATTTGATATTTATTGTAAGTGCAGTAGAAAAAGCAAGAAGAAGAAAAGAAAAAGGATTAAAGTTAGGAAATAAAATTAGAGAATCACCTTGGATATCTACCATATGATTAAGACATTGAGAACCAAAAAAGAATGGATATATCCATATATGCATATATGGATATATACATATATGTATATATACATATATATATGTATATATGTGTATATATGTATATATATATATGTATGTGTATGTGTTCTTGG
>CALASV010000254.1 GCA_937888895.1 uncultured Clostridia bacterium
TTGGCAGTTTATGACAGGAGCACAATGGGTAGCTCATCCGGGAAATGATAGTGTTACATATAAAGTTAATATAAAGAAAGGTTCTTCTAGTACTTTGAATGATGGAATTGAAGATTTTGAAGTAAAGAGTGAGCAGTATTATATTCATGTTGACCCAGTAGTAGATGTACTTGCTACCACACGTTTTTCTACTGCAAGTGGTGAAGTAGATGTTCCAGTAGCTTTCACAAAGCGTTGGGGTAAAGGAAAAGTATATTATAATAGTCTTGGTCATAATAGATATATTTTTGACATTCCAGAGGCAAAAGAAATGATGCGTCGTGGTTTCTTATATGCAAGTAGATAATGAAGCGTTATAAGATTCTTTACTGATTTATCAATCAATAAAGAATAAAATTATATTAAAGTAGTGAAAACAGTAAAAAAGAAAGCGAGGAACTATAGCATGAACGTAGGAATTGTTGGATGTGGTAATATTAGTGGTATTTATTTAAAAAATCTTACTACTGTTTTTAAAAATATTAATGTATATGCTTGTGCTGATTTAGATGAAAATAAAGTAAAAAGAGCGATAGAGGAATATAACATTCCTAACAGTATGACATTAGATGAGATACTTGAGTGTCAAGAAATAGATGCTATTTTAAATTTGACAACACCGGGCAGTCATTATTCTATTTGTAAAAAGGCATTATTGGCAGGAAAGCATGTGTATGTAGAAAAACCATTAGCATTGAATTATGCACAAGGAAAAGAGTTGCTTCAGATTGCAGAAGAAAAAGGATTGTATATTGGTTGTGCACCAGATACTTTTATGGGTGCTGGAATCCAAACTTGTATTGAATTGATAAATAATGGAATAATTGGTAAACCAGTAGCAGGTACAGCTTTTATGATGTGTCATGGACATGAAAGTTGGCATCCATCACCAGAATTTTATTATGATTTCGGTGGAGGACCATTATTTGACATGGGACCATATTATGTGACAGCATTGGTACGTATGTTAGGTAGAGCAGAAAGTGTTTTTGCGTATGGTTCGAAAGCGTATGAAGAACGTACAATTACAAGTAAGGAAAAATATGGTCAAAAGATTCCAGTGAAAGTAGATACGCATAATGCAGGGATGATTCAGTTTGAAAATGGTGCAATTGTCAGTCTTGTGACAAGTTTTGATGTATGGCAACATAGTATGCCAAATATTGAAATTTATGGAACATTAGGTAGTTTGAAAGTGCCAGACCCAAATGGTTTCGGTGGTCCTGTATTGTTAGCAACGCCTGAGAATAGAGAATATAAGGAAATTCCTCTTATAACATCTTATGAAGAAAATTTCCGAGGAATAGGTTTATCAGAAATGGCACTTGCAATCGAAGAAAAGCGTATGAATAACGCATCAGGAAAGCTTGGTTTACATATTCTTGAAATTATGGAAGGTTTTGTAGTAAGTGCAAAAGAAGGTAGAAAAGTAATGATAGAAAGCTCTCCATCAGAAAGTATTGCATTAGACTGGAGTTTGGAAAAAGGTCATTTAAAAACAAAATAGACAGAAAAATTTATCTATATAGGTTAGATGTTAATATCTAATTGGCTTATATAAAACAGAAGGGAAAATTTAGAAATGAAAACAATTTTATTTCAAGGGGATTCTATTACAGATTGTGGTAGAGGTAATTCCATTAGTGGTTTTGGTGATGGGTATGCAATGCTTGTTACAGCACAATTGGGTTTTGAATGTCCGGGAGAGTATACTTTTTATAATAAAGGTATTAGTGGTAACAGAATTGTAGATATATATGCAAGAATAAAAGAAGATATTATCAATTTAAAGCCAGATTATATGAGTCTTTTAATTGGTGTCAATGATGTATGGCATGAGTTTGATAGACATAATGGTGTGGCAGCAGAGAAGTTTGAAAAAATTTATGATATGTTAATTAATGAAATTAAAGAAGAACTTCCTAATATTAAGATTGTTATTTTAGAACCATTCTGTTTAAGAGCAAGTGCTACAGAAAATACAGAAAAAGATCCTGATAAATGGAATATTTTTTCTACAGAAGTAAAAAAGAGAGCCGAAAAGGCAAGAAAAATAGCAGAGAAATATGAACTTCCATTCATTACGTTACAGGATAAATTTGATGAAGTAGCAAAAGCAACAGAAAATACTTATTGGTTATTTGATGGAGTACATCCAACGTTAATGGGTCATGAATTGATTAAAAGAGAATGGTTGAAAGTATTCGATGAGATTAACTTAGATTAGAGATAAGTATTATAATATTTCTAAAAAAGATATGAAGTATTGTTAAAAACATTAGCTAGGAGAAATTAAAAGATTATATAAAAATGTCTATTCACTCCATTATGATTACAAATGGAAGGAATAGACATTTTTTATCGTGTAAAGTTATTGTTTTCTGTATTTTTTTTCAATTACAACAGTGTAAACAATCATAGCGACAATGCTTTCTATCATTACACCAATAGCTGGAACAAAAATAAGTATAGTAACTTTTTGTAGTAAAAGTGGTAAACCTAAAATAATAAATACAATACCAAAAACAATAAATAATTTTCCTACTGCATTATTATATTTTGCCACATCTGTAACAGCAAATACTTTAGCATTTGCCCAAAATCCCATAGTTTTTTTGGAAGAACGAGCATAGAATCCTAAACCAATAAAAGCACCTCCTACAAGTAACCATAATATAAATCCAGTAATGTTTCCTAACATTTTCATTTCCTCCATTGATGTTTAATATGTAACTTTTTGTTGCTAATGTAAACTGAAGTATAAGATAATGTTATTAGTATAATACAATCAATGTTGGAATGCAATCATTTTTAGATATTATTTATAATTGTTTCACTGTATATGATAAATTTTACCTTTTTGAAAGATAATGTTAAAAATTAAAGAAAGAGTAACGATATAAATAATAAGAGGAGCTAATAAATGTTGGATGTTGATTAAAAAAGGTGGGATAGTATGAAAATTGAAGAAGCAAGACAAGTGTATAGTGCACAAATAAAAGCATATCACGAAAAACAAAAGGAGCTTTCTAAACAAAAGAAAGAACTAGAAAGTAAAATTAATACAACTCCGAATGGAAAAACAATTTATGCAAATGAGGCAGCAACATTAGAACTTACAATGGAGGCTGTAGAAGAAAAACAAACAGAATATAAAGAATATATGGAAAAACTGATGGAACAATGGTCAGCAACCACGAATATGATATCTACAGAACAGCAGAATGAAGCAATGAAAGAACATGTAGCAGATTTGGCAAAAGTGTTAGAAGTAGCAAGGAGACTCATGAAAGGTGCGATTGTACCAGCAAAAGATGAGAAAAAGCTCATGGAATTTAGTATGGAAATGTATCAAGCAGCGAAAAATATAGGGGCAATGGCAAAGAAGAAAGAAAAAGAAGAATATGATTCTCTTTGGGACGATAAAGAAAAGAATACAACAGAACAAGAAGACCCAATGGAAGTTGCAAATAATGCAGAAGCATTTGCCAAAGGACCAGAAATTGTAGATGTAGCAGAAACTGTAGCATCAGTTATAGTAGAATAAAGGGAATGAATTATTTTTGCAAACAATAGGAATTGAAATGGAAACATTATTTTGGTACAATTTGTATTTAGAATAATGTTTCTTTTTTTAACCGAATATTTACCGTGGTAACTATTCGGTTATGAGTAAGTAGCGAAGAAGATTACAAATATTTGATTCATCTGCAGAATGAACAATGGGAAGGTACAGAAAGGATAAAAGTATGGGTAAAGTAAAATCAGAGTATGAAATAGAAGGCATTTTTATAGAGCAGTTAGAAAATATGGGTTATCAATTTATTTCTATGACAAATTATAGTGATGTTCTTATGAATTTCCGTAATCAGTTTTGTCAAGTAAATAAAGAAACTCTTATTTTAGCAAAAGGAAAAGCAGAGCTTTCCGATAGTGAGTTTGATAAAGTAATATTACGATTAGATAATCATACTATTTATGAAAGTGCAAAAATACTTCGTGAGAAATGGATATTAGAACTTGATAATGGAAAAACAATTTATGTAGATTTTCTTACAGAGGATATGAAGAAAAATACTTATCAAGTGACACATCAAATAACAATGGATAAAGCACATAAAGAAGATGTAGAGTATAAAAATAGATATGATGTTACAATTCTTATTAATGGATTACCATTGATTCAGGTAGAATTGAAACGAGCAGGAGTTTAGGGAATATATATAAGTAATAAAAACTGGATTTCATTGTTGAGGTGGAGTCCAGTTTATTTTTTACTTTTATTATATTAAAAGAAAGATTTACATATTACTACTTGATTTTTAGTATAGTTTCGGCTAAAATATAATAAAAATATAAATTAGCCGAAAATCTTATTTATAAAATATCTTTTTCATTTGGGAGGATTTATGGATTATATAAAAAGAAATTTAGAAAGTGTAATTAGTCAGGTCACAAAGGAATATCCTGTAGTATTAGTGACAGGTCCAAGGCAAGTAGGAAAAACGACAATGCTTCAAAAATTAATGCAGGGTACAAATCGGAGTTATGTGTCTTTAGATGATTTGAATGAGAGAAATCTTGCAAAAACAGACCCTGAGTTGTTTCTTCAACTTCATAAACCTCCGATATTGATTGATGAAGTACAGTATGCACCTGAGTTATTTACGTATATTAAAATACAAGTTGATAAAAATCATGATGCAGGAGCATTTTGGTTGACGGGTTCACAAGTGTTTAAGTTAATGAAAGGAGTACAGGAGTCATTAGCTGGACGAGTGGCAGTTCTTTCTTTGACTTCTTTATCTCAAGCAGAACTTAGTGAAGGTAGAATAGAACCATTTACTGTTGATTTAGAAGCATTATCTATTAGAAGTACGGAAAGAAAAGTAGCAGATGTGGAAGATATTTTTGAACGTATTTATCAAGGTTCTATGCCTGCTATT
>CALASV010000255.1 GCA_937888895.1 uncultured Clostridia bacterium
CACTTGAAGTGGGGGACTTATTTAATTCGGTTAAATTCTGTTGCTACGCGTTTTCTATTAATTCGTTCTTTTGATGCTGAAAATTTAAAACAATTATTAAATCAACACAATATTTCTTTTTCTAATGGAAAAGAAAAAGAATTGATGAAAGTAACTTATGATTCTAGTATTTCTATTGCTAATTTATTAGATTATATAGAAGCAAAAAGACCAGAGTTGATAAAGGAACGAGAAGCTGAAGTAGCAGGATTACAAGAAATTCTTGAACAAATTCCAGTTGTAGGATGTGGTGTTCGTAATGATAATGTGGATACTATTGTTCAAGTATTTACAAGAAATAAAGATATTAAAACTTATGCTGAATTAGAAAAAACTCTTGATTCGGATATTCTTTCCAAAGTGAAACAATACTGCTTATGGTCATATTATAACCAAACTTCTAATGATATTATTGAACTTATTTTTTTGAAACATAAAAAAGTAATTCCTACACTTAGAAAAATATATAATATTGATTTCTTTTTACAGGTAGATGATGAGATTATTCCTTTTGATTTGAAAATTACTCATGTATCGGATGAATATTTTGAACTTGCATCAAAAGGAATTTCTGTTGCTAGTTCTGGTCATGACAATTTTATTGTAAATAAAAATAATCTTAGTGAACTTGAAACAATGAAAGATTATTATAAAACTTTCAAAAAACAACATAAAAACCTTTCACTTTTAAATATTAGTGATTTTAAATCGGATATAAAAACGGCTTTATCTAGTTATATTAGCAATTTAGATAGTGATTCGGCTCAATTTATTAAAAATTTACAACAAGCTCATGAAGTGTATGTTCCTAAGGATGCAGAATCTCTTAAAATGTTAGAATGGTGGAATTATAAATTTCAAGGGGAACGTTTATTTTGTAATAATAATCGTCTTTTTGTATTTTTTGCTTATAAACATGAATTTAAGGATGGGCGTGATTTGAAAGGAAAAAATATTGATAAAATAGAAGATAACATTAATCTTTTATTAAATAATCTTTCTATAAATTCCGTTCATAAGATTCAATATCACTATGATAAAGATGCAAAATTAGAAGGTGATTACTCTGTGCTTTCTCTTTCAACAATTTATTCCGAGTAATGATAAAAAGGTTGTTGGAGAATAAGATTAGTGTTACATATTTCTAAAATTCTCCAGCAACCTTTTGAGTTTTATTTCATAATTTCAGCACAAAGTTTTACTATTTTCGATATTCTATAAATATATCCTTCAGGAATAGTTTTTTCAAAAAGAGCATTCATAATATTGTATACTTCATATTTTGGATTTACTTCTAAGATTTTATTTATCATGTTTTCAAGTTCAGTATCATCATTTTTAAAAATGATATTTTTAAGTTCTGAATTTTTAGTATTTTGAAATGTAAGGACAAAATCAGTTTTTAATGCATTCTTTCTATTATCTTGTATTACCGAGGTTGCAGAGTATTCTAATGGTACAATATCTCTAATTTCAAATCCATGATGTACAAATAAATTTAATGTATCTATCCATATATTATCATCTAAACAATTAAATGCTAAAGAAAAATATTTATTTGGTTTTAATACTCTACTTATTTCTCCAAATACATCATTTAATAATTCATTATAGTTTTCTGTGTTTTTATTTTTTCGTTCTTTTGCTTCGGTTACTATGATTTCATTATTCCATTCAATATTATTATCAAGACCTAACCATGCATTCCACATTAAACTTTGTTCCATATAAAGTACTCGGTTTGTATGTGGTGGGTCAATAAATACATAATCTACAGAATTATTTTTTATTGGAATTTGTGTCGCAGAACCATTAATAAGATTAGCATATTCTTGCATATATTCATCACTCTTTCCAGAAAATAATTCATATATTTCTTCTTCTCCTTTAAGAATACGTTTAAATCTATTTTCGAAGCAATTCCATACATTAATTTCAAAATGTTCTTCTGGTACCCAATAGCCAATAACCCAACTGCCAACTTCAGCTCGTGTTTCTTCATTTTCTTTTTTCTTTCTTCGTCGAATAACAAAAACTAAATTACTTGCTTGTGAAAGAGTTCCTGAAAGTGTCAATTCGAATACTGCTCTTAATTTATCATCTTGAATTTTTTTGATTTCATCTAGTAAAAGAGATAAACCAACTAATGCACGAGGAGTAAATAAGTCTGAAACTTTTTGTTCCTTTCCAACATTAATTCTAGAATTTTCATACATAATACTTTGTGGATACCATTTAGGTTTTATTATTGGTTCATTACACATTTTTATATCGGTTGAGTTTCCAACTCTAATTTTCTTTTTCTCTTGTTCTGTGCGATACCATACTTCAATAGGTTCTCCGTTTTTCCATATAGTATGTGTTATCATTGTTTGTTTACCATCAAATTCCATTTCATATAAACTGTTAATAGTTTTCTGTAAATTTTTTTTAATTGATTTAAATGTTTTATTTATTTCATCTAGATTTACTGCTGTTAATGAAACAGTAGCAAGTTTAATTGCGATAGGATTTAAATCAATTCCGATTGCTTTTCTATCTGCTTTTATTGCTTCAATCAAAGTGACTCCAGAACCACAAAAACAGTCCATAACTGTTTCACCTTTTTCTGAATATTTTTCGATAAATTTTGATATTTCATTAAAAGGTTTTTTTCCCCAATATTTATGCATTGCATAAATGCCTTTGTATGTATCTGTATTTGACATTTCAATTTCTCCAATCTTATATAATACAAATAGTTGTTAATGATATGACATATTAATAAAAAATTTAATACCATCAATTACTTTTCCTTTTTTTATGTAGGTATAATTTACGTTGTATAAAGTGACTCTGTTAATTTCATTTACAGCAGCATCGAGTACTCTACTTTTGAAGTGTGAAAATTTTTCATACTTATTTTCACAATCACAACATTCTCTAATATATTGTACTGACATTTCTATATAAAGACCTGTTTTAGGGATTAATTTTACAACAATTTTTTCTTGAAGGAGTTCAAAAATTCTAATAGCATAAATAGATTTCATTGCAAGGATATTATCTAAAGTATATTGTGTATACTTTTCTCTTAAATTTAATAAATAAGGTTTCAAATCATTATTTAGTTTAATAGCAATACCTGCGTCAGATTGATATTCAACGAATGATACCCAGTTAATCTTTTTCCATTTGAGTTTTTCGCCATATTCTAATCTAACATCTACATGACTAGTTAGTATTTCGTCTGTAATTTTTTCAATGTCTCGATAAAGATTGCTTTTAGAAATGTTTAATAAATCAGATAGTTCACCAATGGTAATGATATATGGTTTTAGTTCGATGTCATCTCGCACTACTTGCATAATCGCAGAGCGAATAAGTTTTGCACTGTTGATGCTTAACGATTGTTTACCACCAAGTAAACTATTAGATTGCACTACATAGTTATTCCCATTTAAACACATTTGGAAGCAGATTTGTCCATCTATACATTGTCCACCTCTTGACATAAAATGACTCCTTTGTATTTTTTCTATAAGTTTATTATACTAAAAACCACATATTTGTCAATCATGTGGTCTGTTTTTTTCAAAACTATCTTTTTGTGGCATTTGAAAAATCAAAACTATCTTTTTGTGGTCTAAAAACTATCAAAACGTGGCTTGAATGCTATCAAAATGTGGTCTTAAAAAAAGTGCCGTTCTTCCTTTATTTATTAGGGTTTACTCGCATTTATGAAAAATAAACATCCTTATTAATTATAAAATTATAAGAATTATATATATTAATATAGGATTGTAAAACTATCAAAATGTGGTTTTTAGTATTTAGAGAAAGCCAATCAGATATTCGCAATTCGCTTCGCTACTTGCTCATAACCGAATAGCTACTACCGTAGCTCATCAAATAAGTCCACCACTTAATGCTCTACACGTTTGAAGTGGTGGACTTATTTGATTCGGTTAAAAAATTGTTTTAAGAACGAATACTTTATAAAATAAATCTCCCACTTCAAATTATAGAATATAGAGTGGGAGTAGGTAGGAAATTTATATTATATTTTTTAAAATAGAATCAATATGTGTAGTATATCGAGTATTTGTTTTTATTCGAAACAATGGAATACCAATTGTTTTGAATAGATTATCTTTAAATTCATCAATTATTTTTGCTTGTTCGGTATTATGGGTAGGGTCATCAAGTTCGATACCTGCTAAAATATGTAAATTACTATCTGTAATGAGAAAATCAACGTGTCTGGATTTGATATGACCTCTGTATTTTTGTTTTTCATTAAAATCTTCTAATGGGACTAGAATAAAATCTTCTAGTCGTACTTTTGGACAAATCAAGAGATTTTGTTCATCACATTTCTTTTTTAGTATAAGATAAAATTTATACTCGGTTTTGGTTAGTAAGTTATTTTTGCGATATGGCATATAGGAATAATCAAAGTAAGTATTAGCTTGTTTTTTAGGTCTCTTTTTGTTTTTTCTTTTTTTTACCCTTTTGTTTTGATAAAATAGTATAAAAATAATAAATAATAGTAGTATTATGGAAAAAATTATTATCCATGAATGATTGGTATTCATAAAAAAAGTTCCTTTCTATTTAAGTAAATTATTTATTTGAATTGTATATTTTTATAGTTGATGTTAATTAAAATAACGCAAATGAGTTTTTAAATATTGACTTTTAAATTTAAATAAGTTAAAATAAAAAGCAATTAAACTTACTTTAAAGGAAGTAAAAGAGATAGCAGAAAAGAGAAAAATATAATAAATCGCAGACGGAAATGTTATTTTAACCAAATCGCAATAGTGGTTATTTTGTTTCCAGTCAGAGATAGTAGATTGACGAGTACCAATCATTTTAGCAAGTTCCGATTGTGTAATTTTTTTTCTTGGAGTAAATGAAAAATTTGGCTAGTGATAGGAGGAATAGTATCGTGTTTTATTTTTTTAAATAACAAAAATAAGTTTAAATAATATAAATTTTAAACAAAAAAATTTTTAAAAAATTTTTAATAGGTATAGTATATTCTATTATAATTCAACAAATTAATCAAGAATTCTCTTATTTGTACATTATTGATAAATTAATTTTATAGGTAATATAAAGAATTAAGGATAAGTAATTGGAGGGGTTAAGAAAGGTTGAAAAAATGAAAAAGAAATGGAAAAAGTTTTTGGAAAAATATAAAAAATATGTCTGGATTAGTATTCTAATAGTAATATTAGGGTTATTTGGAATATATTTTTTATGGGAAAAAGCACAATTAAGAGAGAAAGAAAATCGTGAAATTGAGAAAGTTAGTTATGTTATGTTTATAAATTATGTAAAAGAAGGATTAGTTGATGTTGTCTATTATGATACTACCGAGGAATATATGATAATTGCATTATTTAACGAGGAGAGTAAAGAAAAAACATTAGAGGAATTAGAGGAATATGAATATGCTACAAAAGATAAAAGAATGGTACTTTATCCATCTTATGAAGAATTTCCGAAAGAGATGTTAGAGCAAGGTGTACGAGTGGTGGATTTAAATAAAGATTCTTTGTTATCAAAAGTATTTTCTGTATTGCTTAGTGCTGCGTTCCCTTTAGTTATGGTGTATTATTTATTTATAATGATGAAACGAGTTGCACCTAATATGAAGCAATCGTATATAGTAGAAAAAAGTGATATGAAGTTTGAGAATGTGATTGGGCATGAAGAAATTCTACAAGATTTAAAATTTATTACATCTTTTATAAAGAATGATGAAATAGGAAAGAAAATAGGGATAAGAGTACCTAAAGGTATTTTACTTAGTGGTGAGCCGGGTACGGGCAAGACTTTAATAGCAAAAGCGATTGCTGGGGAGGCAGATGTACCATTTTTGTATGTGAATGCATCTAGTTTTATTGAAATGTATGTTGGAGTAGGTGCAAAACGAGTACGAGAATTGTTCCAACTAGCTAGAGAAAATGCTCCATGTATTATTTTTATAGATGAGATAGACGCTATCGGAATAAAAAGAGATGAAAAAGATAATCATTCAGAACGAGAGCAGACGATCAATGCTTTATTACAGGAGATGGATGGTTTTACGACTAGAGATGGTATCTTTTTAATTGGTGCAACCAATCGTCCTGATAAATTAGATAAAGCATTAGTACGTTCAGGGCGTTTTGATAGACAAATCGAAATACATAGACCGAAAAATTGGATGGTACGAGCAGAGTTATTTCGTTATTATTTAAAAGAATTAAAAGTAGATGAAACAGTTGATATAGAATCTTTGAGTAAACAGGTAACAGGTTTTACTGGTGCAGATATTTCGATGATATGTAATGAAGCAGGGATTATAGCTACCATGCAAGGGAAAGAACGTATTGATTTGGATTGTATGGAAGAAGCTATAGATAAAAAAATATTAAAGGGAAATCGAAAGAAAGAAAAAAGTTTGTTACAAGATAGAAGAATTGTAGCATATCATGAAGCTGGTCATGCAGTTATGTCATATTTATTGGGACAAAGAGTTGCTCGGATTAGCATCATAGAAAATACAAGTGGTATAGGTGGAGCAGTTTTTAATATGGAAACGGAAAGTAGTTTTGTTACAGCAGAGGAAATATTAAATAAAGTGAAAATTGCCTATGCAGGTCGTATTGTAGAACAGCTAGAATTTTCAAGTATTACAACAGGAGCAACGAATGATATTTTACAAGCTACACAAGATTTGCTTGCTTATGTAGGACAATATGGTTTTGAGGAACAGTTTGGTGTATTAAATCTTGGAGTATTGCAAGAGAATGGTTTAGTACATGAGGAACAAGTAACTACTTTTTTAATACAATTATCTAAAAAGTTGTATGAAGAAGCTACTGTAACTTTACAAAATCACTATGAATGGATAGTTCATTTAGCAGAGCATTTGTTAGAAATAGAAACGATGACAGGAGAAGAATTTTCTTTGTTAATGCAACAATTACATCAGAAAAAGATGTAATGTAGAATAGCGTTATTGTTAAGTTATTTGATGATTTGATAACAATTAAGGAAACAGGAGAAAAATTTGAAGATGGTGCTCATATTATTTATGTGAATGGTTCTTATCAAGATGATTCGCCACTTGGCTTGTTGATGAAAGATTTTGCTTGTAGTAATCCAAAAGATATGTATTACAAGATACTTGCAGATAGAGTTAAGTATTTTAAAGAAGATGAGAAAGGAGTTGGTGTTATGTGTAAAGCTGTAGAAGAATTATGTAAAGAAGAAGTATTAGAAATTGTAGAAAGAATGTTTGCTTTGGGAACGTTAACAATAGAAGAAATAGTCCTTATTTCTGGACTTACTTTAGAGGAAGTAAAAGAGATAGAAAAACAAAGAAAAATATAACATAAGTTGTAGATGGGTATCTCTAATTGATAAAATAAATGAGCTAGCACAGACATTTATAGCTTGTGCTAGCTTATTTATTTGATTTATATGCTTCTGAAATAAATTTTGCATATTCTAATATTCGTTGTTTTCCATTTTCGTTAGAATGATGGTAAAATTCTAATAATAGTTGTTCTTCTGGAAGTGATGGTATATGGAGTTCTTTTCCTGTGATTAACCAGTTTAGAGAAACATTAAGAGATTTTGCAATAGGTTCTAATAATTCTGCTTCGGGTTCATTATTATTTTGTTTCCAGCCAGAGATAGTGGATTGACGAGTACCAATCATTTTAGCAAGTTCGGATTGAGTTATTTTTTTTTCTTGTAATAAATTAAAAATCCGGCTAGTAATCGGTGGAGTAGTAGTATGTTTCATTTTTTTCCTTTCCAATAGTAAAAATAAGTTTAAAAGAAAAAAGAGCTTCCAGAACGGAAACTCTCAAATGCATCTTCAGGGGCTCGAACCCTGGACACCCTGATTAAGAGTCAGGTGCTCTACCAACTGAGCTAAAGATGCGAATCTATGTTAACGCTTTCGAGCTACTCGTCAGCAACTCTCAAGCACAAGCGATACTATAATCTATCTTATTAAAAATGTCAAGCACTTTTTTCAAAAAATTAAAAAAATTTTTTTAGTTATAATATTAGTAGAAAATATCAAAAGTAAAGGAGTACATTTATATTTTGAAATAATTGTATTTTTTATACTAAAATGTAGTTTAAAAATTTCAATGACATAAATTTTTGTTTATGATATAATATCGGAGACATTAGGTAAAGGTATAATGTTTTCGATATTTTTTATTTTTGTAAAATAAAAAGAGAATAGGTATGGTTAGTAATTTGTAGTTATCAACAAATAATAAAATAAATTGTGGATAGTTACTTTGTTATAAAGATGAAAAGTGGATAACTTTATCGAAAGGGAAATGAGATGGGTAAAATTTTTGTACTTATGGGTAAATCTGCGTCTGGAAAAGATACGATTTTTAAGCAGTTAGTGGAGCAGAGTGTTTATCCATGGAAAACAGTTGTAATTTATACGACAAGACCAAAAAGACCTGGTGAACAAAATGGTGTGGAATATTTTTTTGTGACAGAGGAGCAATTGCAACAGCTTCGTACCGAGGGAAAAATTATTGAGGAGAGGTGGTATGATACGGTTCATGGTCGATGGTATTATTTTACAGTCAATGATAAACAAATAGACCTTACAACAGGTAATTATTTAATGATAAGCACATTAGCTGGTTATGAGAAAATTCGTGCTTATTATGGAGAGAAACAGGTTATTCCAATTTATATAGAAGCCGATAATAAAGAGAGATTGCTTCGTTATATCAATCGGGAGGCACAGCAGAAAAAACCGAATTATTGTGAGGTATGTCGTAGATTTTTGGCAGATGAGGAAGATTTTTCGGAACAGGAGTTAGCTCGTCTTAGAATTTGTAAACGTTATTGGAATAGTGACTTAAATCGTTGTTGTGAGGAAATACAAAAAGAGATAGAGAAATATGATTGTTGAGTGAGGAATCATTACAAGAAAGAGAGTTTTAAATAATAAGTAGTTCGTTTAAATATAGAATAGCTTTATTTGTATAAAGAAAGGGGGATAATGTATGGATGGTTTTGATATTAGTAAAATTATGCAAACGCAACAGGTAAATCAGGTACAGTCTAATGCTCAAGTACAGCAAGGAGATGGGAGTTTTCAATTTACTTTACTTAGTTGTATTGAGGAAACAGCATTGGCTGAGCGTTTATCTGTATTATTAGATGATATTGAAAAAGAGGGAAAAAAGATTTCGAAACATATGGATGTTCGAGATATGAAGTATTACCGTTCGTTAATTCAGCAGTTTATGAATGAAATTGTTTCTCGTTCTCATAAATTTAGTCGTGAAAACTTTTTGGATAGGCGTGGTAGACATCGTGTTTATGGGATTATAAAATTGGTAGATGAAAATTTGGACTTGCTTGCGGCTGAATTATTAAAAGAAGAAAAAGACCATTTGCTTATTTTAAGTAAAATTGATGAAATTAGAGGGTTGTTGTTGGATATTTTAACATAGGTTATTGTGTGAGGAAAATGTGGAATGAAATTTCAGGATGTGATTGGACAAGAGAAAATGACTGGGCATTTGCAAAATGCGATACGGATGCAAAAAGTTTCTCATGCTTATTTAATTCAAGGGGAACATGGCAGTGGAAAAAAAATGTTGGCCAGTATTTTTGCGAAGACATTACAGTGTGAAGAAAAAGGGATAGAGCCTTGTGGGAGATGTCGTTCTTGTAAACAAGCAGATTCTAATAATCATCCTGATATTCGTTGGATAATGCATGAGAAAGCAACGATAGGTGTAGATGATATTCGTGTGCAATTAAATAATGACATTTTAATTAAGCCTTATAGTAGTGATTATAAGATTTATATTATAGAAGATGCAGAAAAAATGACAGAGCAAGCACAAAATGCGATGTTAAAAACGATAGAAGAACCACCGAGCTATGCTGTTATTTTATTATTGACAGTGAATGCAAAATTATTGCTTTCGACTATTTTATCACGATGTATTTTATTGAATATTCGTCCAGTGGCTAGGGCGTTGGTAGTCAAACTGTTAAAAGAACGGCATGGAATTGCTGGTTATATGGCAGAAGTTGCGGCAGATTTCGCAGATGGAGTACCAGGAAAAGCAATTTCCTACGCACAGTCAGGAGAGTTTGTCAGTCAAAAAGAAGATGTATTAAAAGTATTGCGTCGTTTAGATAATATGTCAGCAGAGGAACTTTATAAAAAAACAAAGGAATGGGTAGGAAAAAAACAAGAATTACCAGATATTTTTTCATTGATGAATTTGTGGTTTCGAGATATATTAGTAATGAAATCTACGAATGGAACCGGAAGACTAGTATTTCGAGAGGAAGAAACCGAATTGATGCGACAAGCAGAATTGTTGTCGTATCATAGTTTAGACAAGTGTTTAGAAGCGATAGAGACAGTAAAGCAACGAATGAATACAAATGTAAATTTAGAAGTTTCATTAGAATTGTTGTTATATGAAATAAAGGATAACTTAAATGTAAAATGAGTAGTCTCTATGATATATATGTAAAGCAAGGATTAAAGAGGAAACTCGTATTAGATGGAATAAAAGAAAGGATAATAAGTTAGTATGGTAAAAGTAATTGGTGTGCGTTTTCGTAGAGCAGGAAAAATATATTATTTTGACCCGTTAGATTTTGAGATTAAGCAAGGGGATAATGTTATTGTAGAAACAGCGAGAGGCATTGAGTATGGTGCAGTTGTATTAGGTCCAAGAGAAGTGGACGAAGCTACGATAATACAGCCATTAAAGTCCGTGATTCGTCCGGCTTCTTTAGAAGATGATGAATTAGAACGGGATAATAAAGTAAAAGAGAAAGAAGCATTTGAAATTTGTTTAGAAAAAATTCAGAAGCATAACTTAGATATGAAGTTAATTGATTGTGAGTACACATTTGATAATAATAAAGTATTATTTTATTTTACAGCAGATGGACGAATTGATTTTCGTGAATTAGTAAAAGATTTAGCTGCTGTATTTAAGACAAGAATTGAATTAAGACAAATTGGAGTGCGAGATGAAACTAAGATTCTTGGTGGCATTGGTGTGTGTGGTCGTGCGTTATGTTGTCATTCTTATTTGACCGATTTTGTTCCTGTATCTATTAAAATGGCAAAAGAACAAAATTTATCATTAAATCCAACGAAAATTTCTGGTGTTTGTGGCAGATTAATGTGTTGTTTAAAAAATGAAGAAGAAGCGTATGAGGAATTAAATAGCAAATTGCCAAATGTAGGAGATTTTGTTACAACAAAAGATGGTTTAAAAGGTGAAGTACAGAGTACAAGTGTGTTAAAGCAGTTAGTAAAAGTCATTGTAACATTGGAAAATGATGAAAAAGAAGTAAGAGAGTATAAGGCATCCGAGTTGAGTTTCCGTCCAAAGCGTAGGAGAGAAAAGAGTTCTACCGATGATGCAGAGTTGAAAGCATTGGAAATGTTGGAAAGAAAAGAATCTAAGTCTAATTTAGATAATGCTTAATGTTATGTAGGGGGTATTATGGGTACAACAATTTCTCTTTATGAAGGGGAGAGAATTGACGATTTACAAAGAAATGGTTATCGAATTATTCAAAATGAAGCCAAATTTTGTTTTGGAATGGATGCGGTATTACTTTCAGATTATACAAAAGTAAAAAAAGGAGAAAAGGTGCTAGACCTTGGAACTGGGACTGGCGTTATTCCATTATTATTGTCTGCCAAAACAGAAGCTTCTCATTTGACGGCATTGGAAATTCAAGAAGAAAGTGCAGATATGGCAAGAAGAAGTGTGGAATTAAACGGTCTTTCGGAGAAAATTATGGTGGTAATAGGAGATATAAAAGAAGCCACCACAATTTTTGGGAAGGCAGTTTTTGATGTGGTGACTTGTAATCCACCTTATATGAATGATAATCATGGATTGAAAAATCCAGATATGCCAAAAGCAATTGCAAGACATGAAGTACTTTGTTCGTTAGAAGATGTAGTACGAGAGGCATCTGGTGTATTAAAACCAAATGGAAGATTTTATATGGTACATCGTCCATTTCGATTAGCAGAAATTTTTGAACAATTAAAAAAATATAAATTAGAACCGAAAGCAATGAGGTTAGTATATCCTTATGTGGATAAAGAACCGAATATGGTGTTGATAGAATGTTTAAAAAGTGGAAAACCAATGATAAAAATTGCTCCACCGTTGATAGTTTATGAAAAATCAGGTGTGTATACACAAGAAATTTGTGAGATATATGGATATTGAAAGGGAAAAAAGGATGGCGGGAACGTTATATTTGTGTGCAACACCGATTGGAAATTTAGAAGATATTACATTTCGTGTGTTGCGTACATTAAAAGAAGTAGATATTATTGCAGCAGAGGATACGAGAAATAGTATAAAGCTGTTAAATCATTTTGAAATCAAAACTCCGATGACAAGTTATCATGAATATAATAAAATAGAAAAAGGCAAAGAATTAGTAGAAAAATTGCAAAATGGAATGAATATTGCGTTGGTTACAGATGCTGGTACACCGGGGATTTCTGACCCGGGGGAAGAATTAGTTCGTATGGCAAAAGAAGCTGGAATTACAGTTACTTCATTACCGGGTGCTTGTGCTTGTGTTACAGCATTGACAATTTCTGGTTTGCCAACAAGACGTTTTGCATTTGAGGCATTTTTACCATCCGATAAAAAAGAATGTAAAAAAATTTTGAAAGAACTTTCCGAAGAAACAAGAACGATTATTTTGTATGAAGCACCACATCGTTTGAAAAAAACATTGGCTCTTTTATTAGAAACATTGGGAAATCGCTCCATGTCTGTTTGTAGAGAATTGACAAAAAAACATGAAACGGTAGTTTCAGGATTGATTTTGGAAGTATTAGAGCATTTTGAAGTAGAAGAACCTAGAGGAGAATGTGTGCTCGTCATTCAAGGGAAAGATTTTGCAGAGATTGAAAAAGAAGAACAAGAAAAATGGCAAGAATTATCTATAAAAGAACATGTAGAAAAGTATATTGTTCAAGGAATGGATAAAAAAGAAGCGATGAAAGTTGTGGCGAATGATAGAGGAGTATCGAAAAGGGATATTTATCAAGCATTGTTAGATTAAAATGAATAAATAACCCATAAGAATTTTTGAAATAAAAATAGTTCATAATTCTTATGGGTTGTATTTTGGTATGTACAGAAACATAATAGTTCAGACATACAGCTCAATTTGACTGCTACGTAGTCGGTTTTGTTGCTAATGCAACGAAACGAATACCATATAAAAAATTAGTTAATTAAACCAGCCAATTTAGCTAATTCTTTGATGGAATCTTTAGAAACCATTTTGCCATGGTATTCTACAAGCTCTTCTGTAGCACCTGTGAATGTGTCAGTTGGACAGTGCTTCTTTAAGATAATCATATCTTCAGAAACATAAATTTCTACTGGGTCCTTTTCACTGATATCAAGATTTCTACGTAATTCGATAGGAAGTGTGATTCTTCCGAGTTCGTCTAATTTACGAACAATTCCTGTGTTTTTTACAATGCTTGCCATTGCTATAACCTCCTTAGTGTTTTTAATACTATATATACAGTAATTATCACTGTATTATTTTGTATTTCTTTGTTATTATAATACAATAGTAAGAATATGTAAAGTCTTTTTTTGTAAAAAAACAATTTAATTTTAGTATTGTAAGATTAGACGACTCATAAAAATTTTATTTACATATTTTGGTAAAAACTTCATATAGATAAAGTAACAAGAAAAATTGAGGAACGAATGTTAAATTATATTTGGTCATTGATGATTTTACTAGGTGTTGCAGTCGGAATTGTGACAGGGAGAATGGAACAAGTAGGAAATGGTGCATTAGAGTCAGCAGGAAGTGCAGTAACCTTGTGCATTACAATGATGGGGATTTTGTCTATGTGGACAGGACTGATGCAAGTGGCAAGGGCAAGTGGATTATTAAAGAAAATGTCAAATGCACTTTCTCCAGTCATTCGGTTTTTATTCCCATCGCTTCCGAAAGAATCGAAGGCAGCAGAATATATTGCAACAAATATGGTAGCAAATGTATTAGGTCTTGGCTGGGCAGCGACACCAGCAGGAATACAGGCAATGGAAGAATTGGCAGCAATCGAAACAATGAAAGGGATAAAAGGTTATGGAATTGGAGAGGACCATAGGAAAAGAGTAGCAAGTAAAGAAATGTGTACTTTATTGGTGATTAATATGTCTTCCTTGCAACTAATACCGATTAATATGATTGCTTATCGTAGCCAATACGGAAGTGCATCACCAGCAGAAATTGTAGCTCCTGTGATTGTATCTACTATGATAAGTACGATGGTAGCAGTTGTGTTTTGTAAATGGATGTGTCATCGAGAGAAAAAGACGGATTGGGAGTGGAAGAAAAAAATAGTGGAATATAATGTGGAGAATATGCGACAATAAAGTAAGGCGTGTATATTAAAGTAGAGGTTCTTTTTATAGGAGCAAGGATTATTTGAAATTTTTTTTGCGAGAACTATGACAAAGGAATTGCTTTTTTTGTAGTGCTTTGCTATACTAAAGAAGTAGAATTGAGAAAACATATTTGGATTATATGTAGAGTTAAGTTACTAATTACATATGCTGAAAATGAATAAAAAGAATGGAGGACTGGTGTTATGAGAATACTTGTAACTGGTGGTGCTGGCTATATTGGTAGCCATACTTGTATAGAACTTTTAAATGCAGGACATGAAGTAGTGGTAGTGGATAACTTGTGCAATTCTAGTGAAAAATCTTTAGAGCGTGTGGAAAAGATTACTGGAAAACAAATTGTCTTTTATAAGGCAGATTTATTAGATAGAGATGCTTTAGAAAAGATTTTTGCAGAACAAAAAGTAGATGCTGTTATTCACTTTGCAGGTTTAAAGGCAGTAGGGGAATCTGTTGCAAAACCTTTAGAATATTATCATAATAATATTACTGGTACATTGATTTTATGTGATGTTATGAGAGTAAATGGCGTAAAAAATATTATTTTTAGTTCTTCTGCAACTGTATATGGAAATCCAGCGTTTATTCCAATTACAGAAGCTTGTCCAAAGGGAACACCTACCAATCCTTATGGTTGGACAAAGAGTATGTTAGAGCAGATTTTAACTGATTTCCATACGGCAGACCCAGAATGGAATGTTGTATTACTTCGTTACTTTAATCCAATCGGTGCACATAAGAGTGGTATGATTGGAGAAGACCCAAAAGGTATTCCAAACAATTTAGTACCATATATTGCACAAGTAGCTGTAGGTAAATTAGAAAAATTAAATGTATTTGGTAATGACTATGATACAATAGATGGAACAGGTGTGAGAGATTATATCCATGTTGTTGATTTGGCAATTGGTCATGTAAAAGCATTAAAGAAGATTGAAGATAAGAGTGGTGTCAATGTGTATAACCTTGGTACAGGTAATGGATATAGTGTATTACAAATTGCGGAAGCTTTCGGAAAAGCTTGTGGAAAAGAAATTCCTTATGTGATTCGTGAAAGAAGACCAGGCGATATTGCAACATGTTATGCAGACCCAGCAAAAGCAAAAGAAGAATTAGGTTGGGTAGCAGAACGTGGATTGGACGAAATGTGCGAAGATACATGGAGATGGCAAAGTGGTAATCCAAACGGATATGCACAATAATAAAGTTTACATAGTTTAGTTATTCAGAAAACTTACATTTTTTATCTGTTAAGACACGCTTTCGCACAGGTACTTTATGGAAGAAAGAATATTATTTATGAAAGAATGATTTTGGTATCATCACAATATAATGTAATAGTTATATTGTGATGATATTTTTTTGAAGGGAATAGATACATGGAGTTTTTAGTATATCTTTCTTATTATATGATTCCTTTAATTATTTTTTATATTGTAGGTTTTGCACTTTTGATGAAAGTAGATGTGTATGGGGAATTTGTCAAAGGAGCAAAAGATGGGATAAAAACAGTAGTAGAACTGTTACCAACGTTGATTGGACTTTTAATGAGTGTTGGAATTTTAAGAGCTTCTGGTGCATTAGATATACTGGCACAGTTGTTATCTTCGATAGCCAAAGTGTTGCACTTTGATGCTAATTTGATTCCTGTATCTATTATAAAATTGTTTTCCTCCTCTGCTGCCACAGGGCTAGTGTTGGATATTTTTGAAACGTATGGACCAGACTCTAAGATAGGAAAAACGGTTTCCATCCTGTGCTCTAGTACAGAAACGGTTTTCTATACAATGAGTGTGTATTTTATTGCAGTAAAGGTGAAGAAAACAAGATGGACATTAGCAGGTGGGTTACTCGCTACTTTGGTGGGGATTGTGGTGAGTGTATGGGTGGCATAAGGAAAAAGTGTGTATGCCTAGTATTGTTCTAGGCATACATACGGAAATATTTTAGAATTCCTTTCGCTTGTTGTGTTTATTTTATAGGATATATTATACATTTATCATGATTTCTTTAAAGTTAAAAATTTGTCCATAAATAAGTTTTCTTACTGTAATGATATAAATAATTCTTCTTTTACTTCATTATATAATAATGTAGCATCTTCTATAGATAATTCTAAGTCATCAGCGATTTGTTCGATGCTTTTATTTTTTTCTATTTTTCTTTTTATTTGTCTTTTTAAACCTTGCTGTAAACCTTGTTGTAAACCTTGCTGTAAACCTTGCTGTAAACCTTGTTTGTGTCCACGTTTATGTGATTCATACATACCTTGATTATAGTCACGGATGGCTTTTTCTCTGGCTTCGTATTCTAATCGTTTTTGTTTATCTTGACTAATAAATTGTAGTTGTTCGTATGCACTTTGAATGTAAGGATTTCTCTTTGCTACCATGTCGAATTCCTCCTTTTTTTCAGAACTAATAAATTTTGCCCATAATAATAAATCGCTACTATCGTCTTTTAAGACTTTTGGTAATTTTGGAAATTCTAGTATATGAAATTCCATTTTGTCTGTATAGAGGGTATGTCTCGTATCTTCCCAAAGATGAAAACAAGAATAAAACTCATCTGTGTCAGTAAATAAAGTAAAATCTAAGAGACTGATGGAAACGCAACGCTTAAAGACATCGTAAGAATCACCTGACTCGATTTGTTCAATGTACATTTTGGAAAGATAAAATAACGTACGCTCTGCCCATACATCTAATTGAGCTAACTGAATTTCGATGTCAATTTCTGTTTGATTGTTTAATAATACACGAACATCTAAAATACCTTGCTTGTCTTCTTTGTGTTGTTTTCGTAAGTTAACATTTAAGATTTGTGTGCTTTCAATATCCTCAGGCTTGATGTTTAATACAGCGGAGAGGAAGCCAATACGGGCATGTTCGTTCATCATGATTTCTTTAAAAGCGAAATCAATCTTTGGTTTCATTAAAAATTCTTCCATAAATTAATCCTTTCTTCTATTCATTATTTGTGTAATATAGTTTATTTTGATGATTTTAAAGAAAGTCTTTTGATATAGATAATTGGAAATAGATATTGGGTTATGAGTGAATAGTGGAAGCAGATGATGAATATTTGATGAATAATAGTTTGTTTTATGAGTTGATTATAACATAGGTTTATTGATTTGTAAAGAATATATGTTCGGAAAAAAGTATTATTTTGCAATAGGACGAAAAGTATATCATAGAATAAATTGATACAACATATTTGTGGTTTTAGTTAGGTGAGGCTTTATAGATGAAGGAAAAAATTTTGTATTATAGATAAAGATAAATCGTTTAAAAAAATTATTAAAATTTTTCAGAAAAGGTATAAAGTCCCTTAAAAAACATCCGATATAATTAATGTAAACATAAACCGAGTGTTTCAAACACTAGGTTACTAGTTCTAAGCAAATCCTAGGTTGTTTGGGACACTTACATGAAAAAATAAAAAATATATTACAATGATTCTCGAAAGGATTCGAGGATGGGGTTCGGGTTATCCGAACTAGTAAAATTCAAGGAGGTAAATATTATGGCAATGGTTGTTCAACACAATATGATCGCAATGAATACCAACAGACAGTTAGGTATTACAACATCTGGTATCGCAAAGTCTACTGAAAAGTTATCTTCTGGTTATAGAATTAACAGAGCAGCTGATGATGCAGCAGGTTTAGCTATTTCCGAAAAAATGAGAAGTCAGATTAGAGGTTTAAATCAGGCTTCCACAAATGCACAGGATGGTATCTCTATGATCCAGACAGCAGAAGGTGCATTAAATGAAACTCACAGCATTCTTCAGAGAATGAGAGAATTAACAATTCAGGCAGCAAACGGTACAGAAACAGATGAAGACCGTGGCAATATTCAGGACGAAATTACTCAGTTACAGACAGAATTAGATAGAATTGCTGAAACAACAGAATTTAATACAATGAAGTTGTTAGATGGTTCTTTAAGTAATACTGGTAATGTTACAAGTGCAGGTCCTAAGTTTGGTAGCTATGATACAGCATTAAAGGCATTTATTTCTTCTGATGTATCAGGTGTTACAATTCAAACTACACTTAGTGCTTCTAAGGCTGGTAGTGAAAGTGCTATTTGGTCTGATGATGGTAAGACTCTTACATTAAATCTTTATCAGAATGGTGTATATACAGAAGCAGAACTTGATAATTTAATTAAGAATGCAAAACAAGAAGATAGTACAGCAGAACATACTCCAGCAAATGTAGAAGTAAACTTTAAGTATGGTACTTATACAGCTACTACTGCAACAACTGGTGTAGCAACTGAAACTGGTGTTAGAGCAAAGGCTGAAGATGTAGCTATTACTAATACATCTGGTAAGTTTGTTGGTGTAACACAGTTGACTATTACAGCGAACAAGTATGGTGCAGATAACAATGTAACAATTAAGATTACATTTGGTGAAGTAGCTAAGGGGCAAGAAAAAGTAGAAGTAGAAACGGCAGCTACTTATGATGCTACTGGTAAACTTTCTTCTGCTGGTACTTATGAATTACAGTTATCTACAGGCGTAGAGTATACAGATAAAGATATCGAAAAGATTCTTGCTGAAGTAGGTTTAAGTGTAGATGTAGAATTTAGTGGTCCAAATCCAGATATGGCTAATACATTATTTGTTACTGATAATACTGTAAAGGTTACAGCAGCAT
>CALASV010000256.1 GCA_937888895.1 uncultured Clostridia bacterium
TTTCAAATTGTAGAAGTATTGTTGGTAAGGTATACTGTAACTAAGTTAAGCTTAGCTAAAAAGAATACAGGTTGGAGAGTATACACATGGAAAAATATTATACAATTAATGAAGTAGCAGTGATGACAGGACTAACAACAAGAACTCTTAGAAATTATTTAAAAATGGATATTTTAAAAGGCGAAAAGATAGATGGTATTTGGCAATTTACAGAAGAAGAATTTGCAGAGTTTCTTCAAAATCCTTATGTGAAACCAAGTTTGCAAGCAAAGAATAAATCTATTGTTTTTGATTTTCTAGCACAGAATAAGAAATGTAAAAATGAAATATGTACGATGCTAGATGTATGTGTAGAACATTCGGAAGCAGAAGAAATATCCTCTTTCTTTTGCAAGGAAATAAATAAGAGAAAGGAAGGAAACTTAAAGTTTTCTTTTGAGCAAAATGGTTCTTATGTAAGAGTGATTTTAAGAGGATATGAAGATGCAGTTATGGAAATTTTAAGTGCATATTATAGTTAAGTGTATTTAACTAAATCAAATAAGTCCCCCACTTCAAATACGTAAAGCATTAAGTGGTGGGACTTATTTGATTCAATTAAAAGAAGGTGCAAATTTCTCTTTTCAGAATTGTGGAGTTGTATTATAATGAATGGAAAATAAATTAATGTAAGAAAGGGTAGAAAACCGTGGCAAAGCGTGAAATATCAGAACAGGAGAAAAAGCGAATAGCAGAAGTATTACATCGTTTAGATACACAGTATACAACAGAATATAAGTGTTATTTAAATCATGAAACGCCTTGGCAGTTATTAGTGGCAACGATTTTGAGTGCACAGTGTACAGATGCTAGAGTAAATATTGTAACAAAAGATTTATTTCAAAAATATAAAGATGTAGAGGCGTTTGCAAATGCAAATTTAGAGGAATTAGAGCAAGATATTCATGCGACGGGATTTTATCACAATAAAGCGAAGAATATTATTGCTTGTGCAAAACGAGTATTAACAGAGTTTGGTGGAGAAGTACCTCGTTCGTTAGAGGATTTAACTTCACTTGCTGGTGTAGGTAGAAAAACAGCAAATGTCATTCGTGGAAATATTTATCATGAACCAAGTATTGTTGTAGATACGCATGTAAAACGTATTTCGAAAAAACTTGGGTTTACAACAGAAGATGAGCCTGTAAAAATAGAATTTGACTTAATGGAAGTATTGCCAAAAGATCATTGGATTTTATATAATATTCATATTATTACACTTGGAAGAACGATTTGTACGGCAAGAAGTCCAAAGTGTCAGAAATGCTTTTTAGCAGATGTTTGCATGGCATCTTCTGTAGAAAAGTAGATAGTTTAGGTATTATAGAAAAGTAAGAAATAAGTGGGAAAAGTATTTGTTGAAACAAATAGGGAAGAAAATATGGGAATTATTGGAATTGATTTAGAGACAACAGGAATTAATCCAGAGCATAATCGAATTATTGAAATTGGAGCAATTCGTGTAGAAACAGGAGAAGTATTTCATACTCTTGTAAATCCGAAAATGCCTTTGAGGGAAAAGACAATAGAAATTACAGGAATTACAGAACAATTATTACAAGATGCGATATCAGAAGAAGAAGCAATCAAACAATTTGTACAATTTCTAGGGGAAGATAGAATTTTATTAGGACATAGTATTGCTTTTGACCATAGTTTTTTAGTATTGGCAATGAAACGATGTGGTTATGAAGTGCCACAATTTTTTGGAATTGATACATTGTTATTATCTCGTCAACTTTGCAAAGAACTTCCAAAAAAAACATTACAAGCAATGTGTGAGCATTTTGGAATTATAAATCATAGGGCTCATCGAGCATTAGAAGATATTAAGGCAACGATACAATTATACCACTGTTTAGAACAACAAGGTGGTAAAGTGACACCTACTCCTCTTGTTTTCAAACCAAAAAAACAAGAACCAATGACAGCACATCAAAGTTCTTATTTAAAAGAGTTTTTAGCGTATCATCATTTAGAGGGAAAATATGAAACGGAAGGCATGACCAAAAGTGAAGCCTCCCGTTTAACAGACCGTTTAATATCAATGTATGGACGAATCCCGAATCGCTATTAAGTTAGTTAGAAGTGATTTTTTTGTTAAAGAATTTAGCGTTTCTGCTTGTGAAATAATAAAATCTATGCGTTTTCTATCATTTTTTTCTTTATAAATCGAAGCAAGTAAGGTATAATTAGCACTAACATCGGTTTTGATGGAAATTCCATATTCTAAAATGGCTGTGGCTTCTTCTTTATAGCCCTGCTCATATAAAAGTTTAGCGTAACGATATAAGGTACGAACTAATTCTAAATAGTTTTTATCGAATGCCATTAAAAGTTCGATGTTTGGTGCACCGTACTGCAATTTCAATTCCGTATTTGTAATACCAGTAAAATTAACAATTTTCTCTGTAGCAAGTTTTTGGAGGCGTTTTTGTACCTCTGTAATTTCCTCATCTTCTAATACAGGAAAAGGAAGTTGTTCTATAGGGATAACAATATAATCTAACTCGGAAATATCTTTTTTGCGAGTTAAATTAGCCTTACGTTCTTTTTCCCAAAATGATTCATGGGCAGATTTTGTAGAACGGTCAGTACGGGATTTTTGATAATAAATCCAAATCATAAGTAACAATGTTAAAGTAAAAAATAACGGTAGCATAAGTCGCCTCATTTCTATATAATAGGTGGGGTGTTGAAAGGAGTATATATTATGAACAAAAAGAAAAGACAAATTATATCAAGTGTAATTGTAATTATTTTAGTACTTTCAATGATTCTTCCAATGTTCGCATATATTTTGTAATGAGTAGTAGTAGAGGTAGTTATAAACAAATCTTTTTTATTTGTAAATAACTATTTTGCTCATTTGTATAGTTAGTATAAATGCGAGAAAGAAAAAAGTCAATGAAGTTAGATAGGAAATAAGAAAGAGAGTATGAGGAAAAACGAGTGAAATCTGGAAAAGTATCAGAGGCTGTATTAAAACGGTCTATTATAAAGGGAGTAAATAAACAAAAAAAGCAACATCTTGTTTCAAAAGCAGGAATAGGTTGTGATTCTAGTTTATTTGCTGTTTCTGAATATACAGGAGTGATGGCATCTGCTTGTACGATATTAGTAGGGGAGGAAGAAGGACTAGCAAAATTAGCAGTCATTCGTGCATGTAATTCTTTGTTTGCTTCTATGACAACACCAGAAGCAGTTACGGTACAGATTCTATTGCCAGAAACAATGGACGAATCTGGTTTAAAGAATATCATGCAAGAAATTTTAACTGCTTGTGAAATTTGTGATGTTGTATTATCCCAAGGACATACACAAGTAAGTGATTGTATTACAAGTCCTGTCATTTCTGTCACAGCATTAGGGACTGCTCTGGCAGTACAAATGTTAAATGAAACAGTATATGGTAGTGATTTAGTTATGACAAAAACAGCAGGGTTAGCAGGAAGTGTATTGTTAGCAAAGCAGTATAGAGAGCAGTTACATGAAAGATACACATATTCTTTTATTGATAAAATGATAAACAGAGAACCAGAATTTTTTATAGGTACAGAATGTAATATCTTGAAAGAGTGTGGCGTTTGTCATGCACATGATGTAGCAGAAGGTGGCGTGTTTGGAGCAGTTTGGGAACTTGCTGAGAGATTACACGCAGGTGTAGAATTAAATTTAAAGAAAATTCCTATTTTGCAAGAAACGGTAGAAATTAGTGAGTATTTTGATGTCAATCCATATCAATTAAAGGGGGACGGAGCAGTATTGTTTTTAACCCATGAAAGTGATATAGTAATAAAGAAATTAAAAGAACAAGGCATTACTGCAACTGTGATTGGAAAAATGACGGATAGTAATGACAGAGTGTTATTAAATGAAGATGAAAAACGATTTTTAGAGCCAAATCGTATGGACGAATATGAAAGAGCTAGAAAGAGAGGATTATAATGAGAGAGAAATTATTAAGAGCGATTGATAAAAATAGTAAATTGACACCAGAAGATTTAAGTAAGATGTTTGGTGTTTCCGAAGAAGAAATTGTAAAAACAATCAAAGAATTAGAAGAAGAAAAAGTAATTTGTGGTTATCCAACCTTAATTAACTGGGAAAAGGTAGAACAAGATGAACGAGTAACTGCAATTATTGAAGTAAAAGTAACTCCACAGCGTGGTCAAGGATTTGATAGAATTGCAGAAAGAATTTATAAGTTTGATGAAGTAGCAGATGTATATTTGATTTCTGGTAATTATGATTTAGTTGTTATTTTAGAAGGAAAGAGTATGAGAGAAATTGCAAACTTTGTATCTGACAAGCTTTCTCCATTAGAAGCCGTACTTAGTACTTCTACTAACTTTGTATTGAAAAAATATAAAGAACATGGTCTTCCATTAGTAGGAGAAGCAAAACAAGATGAAAGGATGTTAATTACCCCATGAGAAACCCATTAAGTAAAAAAGTTATAGAAATTAAACCATCTGGTATTCGTAAATTTTTTGATATTGTAAGTGAAATGAAGGATGCTATTTCGTTAGGTGTAGGTGAACCTGATTTTGATACCCCTTGGCATATTCGTGAAGAAGGTATTTATTCCTTAGAAAGAGGTAGAACTTTTTACACTTCCAATGCTGGTTTAAAAGAATTAAAAGAAGAAATTGTGCATTATTTGAAAAGACGTTGTAACTTGGAATATAATGCAAATCAAGTATTAGTAACGGTTGGTGGTAGTGAAGCAATTGATATTGGACTTCGTGCGATGTTAGACCCAGGCGATGAAGTATTGATTCCTCAGCCAAGTTATGTTTCTTATTTGCCATGTGTTACTTTAGCAGATGGTGTTCCAGTGATTATTGAGTTAAAAGCAGAAAACGAATTTCGTTTAACAAAACAGGAATTATTAGATAGTATTACAGAAAAGACAAAAGTATTAATTATGCCATTTCCAAATAATCCAACGGGAAGTATTATGGCAAAAGAAGATTTAGAAGAAATTGCAGAAGTGATTATAGAAAAAGATTTATTTGTAATTTCTGATGAAATTTATTCAGAATTAACGTATGGTCAAGACCATGTATCAATTGCCTCGTTACCGGGAATGAAAGAGCGTACGATTGTTATCAATGGTTTTTCTAAATCGTATGCAATGACAGGTTGGAGACTTGGTTATGCTGCAGGTCCAAAGGAAATTATTGACCAAATGATAAAAATTCATCAATTTGCGATTATGTGTGCACCAACAACAAGCCAGTATGCAGCAGTAGAAGCATTAAGAAATGGTGATGATGATGTAGCTACGATGCGTGAAGCGTATGACCAACGTCGTCGTTATTTAGTTACAAGATTAAATGAAATGGGAATGCCATGCTTTGAACCAAAAGGAGCATTTTATGTATTCCCATGTATTAAAGATTTTGGAATGACTTCCGATGAATTTGCAAGTACATTATTACAAGAAGAAAAAGTAGCTGTTGTTCCGGGAACAGCATTTGGAGATTGTGGAGAAGGTTTCCTTCGTATTTCTTATGCGTATTCCATTGAAAATTTAAAGGTGGCATTAGACCGTATTGAGGTCTTTGTTCATCGTCATAAAACAATGGAATAAGAATAGGAAGTGATACTATGAATATTGTATTGTTAGAACCGGAAATTCCTGCAAATACAGGAAATATTGGTCGTACTTGTGTAGCGACGGGAACGAAGTTGCATTTGATTAAGCCACTTGGTTTTGATATTAGTGACAAAGCAGTTCGTCGTGCAGGTATGGACTATTGGAAAGAGTTAGACCTTGCAGTTTATGAAAACTTTGAGGAGTTTTTGGAGAAAAATCCAAAAGCAAAAATTTATATGGCAACCACGAAGGCAGAAAAAGTTTATACAGAAGTAGAGTATGGGCCAGACGATTTTATTATGTTTGGAAAAGAAAGTGCAGGCATTCCAGAAGAAATATTATTACATTATCCAGAAACTTCGGTACGTATTCCGATGATTGGAGAAATTCGTTCCTTAAATCTTGCTAATTCTGTTGCAATTATGTTATACGAAGCATTGCGGCAAAATGGGTTTGAAGGAATGAATACAAAAGGAGCATTGCACCGTCACAACTGGAGTGAAGCCTATTAGCTACTTCTGTCGTTAGATAGAGAGGTTAGTTAAAATGAATGAGAGAGCGTTAAAAACGCTAGAATATGACAAAATTATAGAGCAATTAAAAAGACATGCTGGTTCCGAAATGGGCAAAACATTGTGTGGTCAATTAAAACCACAAACCGATATTAAAGTAATTCAGACAATGCAACAAGAAACGAGAGATGCCCTTCAGAGAATTTATCAAAAGGGTAGTCTTTCGTTTAATGGTGTGCCTGATATTCGAGGTGCATTGAAGTTATTAGAGGTTGGTTCTGCTTTACTTGCAGGAGAGTTGTTAAAAATTAGTTCTGTGCTTACAGCAACACTTCGAGTAAAAAATTATGGTGGAAAAATTAGCGAAGAACAAAAAGAAGATTGCCTTTCCGAGCGTTTTTCTATGTTAGAGCCATTGTCTGTTTTAAATAATGAAATTATGCGATGCATTTTATCTGAGGAAGAAATTGCAGATGATGCAAGTCCGGGATTAAAAAGTGTACGTCGTGCTATGAAACTAACAAGTGATAAAATTAGAGACCAGTTAAATAGTATTGTAAACTCTCAAGATACGAAAGTGATGTTGCAAGATAATCTTGTAACAATGAGAAATGGTCGGTATTGTTTGCCAGTAAAGCAAGAATACAAAGGACAATTTAATGGTTTAATTCATGACCAGTCAGCCAAAGGTTCTACTATTTTTATGGAACCGGCAGTTGTTGTAAAATTAAATAATGAATTAAGTGAATTGATGTTGAAAGAAGCAAAAGAAATCGAAAAGATTTTAGCAGAGTTAAGTGCACAGGCAGCAGTTCATACAGAAAATTTAAAGTACAATATTGATACATTAGTGGAATTAGATTTTATTTTTGCAAGAGCTTCGTTAGCAAAAGCAATGAAAGCATCTGAGCCAGTATTTAATCATCGTGGTTATATCAATATTAAAAAGGGTAGACATCCTTTGATTGATGCAAAAGTAGTTGTTCCAATTGATATTTATTTAGGGGATGAATTTACGTTACTTGTTATTACAGGTCCAAATACAGGTGGTAAAACAGTTACGTTAAAAACAGTAGGATTATTTACGTTAATGGGACAAGCTGGGCTTCATATTCCTGCGTTTGATGGTTCACAACTTTCGGTATTTCAGGAAGTATTTGCAGATATTGGGGATGAACAAAGTATTGAACAAAGTTTAAGTACATTTTCTTCTCACATGACAAATACGGTAAAAATTTTGAATCAAGCTGATGAACATTCCCTTTGTTTATTTGACGAGCTTGGAGCAGGTACAGACCCAACCGAAGGTGCTGCACTTGCCATGGCAATTTTATCAAACTTACATCGTCGTGGTACAAGAGTTGTCGCTACAACGCATTACAGTGAATTAAAAGTGTATGCATTGTCTACACCGGGAGTATCGAATGCTTGTTGTGAATTTAGCGTAGAAACACTTCGTCCAACGTATCGTTTGTTGATTGGTATTCCGGGAAAAAGTAATGCATTTGCGATTTCTTCTAAATTGGGACTTGCAAATGAAATTATTTTAGAGGCGAAAGAATATATTGGCTCGAATGACCAAAGTTTTGAAGATGTTATTTCTAGTTTGGAAGAGCGTCGTATTGCAATGGAGCAAGAAAAACGACAAATTGAACAATATAAAGCAGAAGTAGAAACTTTAAAGAAACGTTTGACAGAAAAGTATGAGCGTTTGGACACAGCAAAGGAACGAATTTTACGAGAAGCAAACGAAGAAGCAAGAGATATTTTGCAAAATGCAAAAGATTATGCGGATGAAACAATTAAGAAATTCAATAAATGGGGTATTTCTGGAAATAATCGTGAAATGGAACAAGAAAGAACAGCACTGAGAGAAAAACTTGGCGAAAAAGATAAAAAACTAGCTGTTCGTAAAAAAAGTACTACAAATTCAGCCCAAACAAAAGAATTGTTACTTGGTGATGTGGTGCGTGTATTAACATTTAATTTGGAAGGAAAAGTAGTTTCTTTACCAAATGCAAAAGGCGATTTGACCGTTCAAATGGGCTTAATGCAAACAAAGGTCAATAAAAAAGATATTGAATGGATTAGCAGAGAGAAAAAAGAAGAAGAACCAAAAAATACGCAAAGTGGTAAAATTAAAATGAGTAAAGCAATGACGATTCGTCCGGATATCAATTTAATTGGTATGAGAGTAGATGAAGCATTGCCAGAATTAGATAAATATTTAGATGATGCGTATCTTTCTAGAATTTCTCAAGTAACAGTCATTCATGGACGAGGAACAGGAGCATTAAAAGAAGCGGTACATGCTCATTTGAAAAAACTAAAATATGTAAAAAGTTATCGTTTAGGAGCATTTGGAGAAGGCGACCAAGGAGTAACGATAGTAGAGTTCAAGTCGTAACGTGGAAAAAAAGATATCACCGTTCCGTTTAATCAATGGAATGGTGAAAAAGAATATAGGGGATTAGTATGTCAGTAAAACAAAAAATATTGATTGTCGATGATGATATAAATATTGCAGAACTGATTTCCTTGTACTTAACAAAGGAATGTTTTGAAACGAAAATAGTAGAAGATGGGACAGAAGCAATACGAGAATTGATTGCGTTTGAACCAAATTTAATTTTGCTTGATTTAATGCTTCCAGATATGGATGGATTTGAAATTACGCGTCGTCTTCGATTGGAAAAAGAAACTTCTATTATTATGATGACAGCTCGCGACTCTATTATGGATATTGTTGCTGGGCTTGATCGTGGTGCAGATGACTATATTGTAAAGCCATTTCGCCCCACCTATTTATTAGAACGAATAAATGTAGCTTTAGGCTTAAATCGTTACGATTAAAATATAAAATTTAAATCTTAATCTGTACCCACTTTCCGGCTTTGAAGCGAATGGA
>CALASV010000257.1 GCA_937888895.1 uncultured Clostridia bacterium
CAAGGTTTTTATTTTGGATTATATGAATTCCCAAAAGGAGTAAAAAAAGAAAATTATTATACTTATTATTTTAGCCCAACGAAAGGTATAAAGAAAAAAGTATATTTTAGTAATTGTCTTTATGAAGCAGTTTATAGTGCACCACATGGTATGACAATTGGTTATAAAAAAGTAGGAGAACTATATCAACCAGTATTTTATAAAAGACATAATTTAAATCAAGCACGAATGGAGCAAATGGAACAATGGTTGAGAGAGTTTTTAGTGGAATATCAAAAGCAAAAAAATAGTTGGAATAAGCAAAAGATGTCATCAAAACAGAAAGATATTTTATTAGGAAAGGAAGCAAAAGATAATATTAAAACTATAATATTCCAACAAGTAAATAATGATAAAAGATTAGATTTTGATGAAAAAAGAAAGCAAGAAATAGTATTTTTGCTTTTAAAAAAATTGATGGGCAGTCCATTAAAAGCAGAAGTAGAAGCGTATGGTACATTACTTTTTTCGGATGATGTAACAGAACAACAGATACAAAGAGTAGCAAGAGAATTAACAGAACAAGAAATAAAAGACCAGTATGTATGGAATAAAATTTTCATTATGTTGGGGCTAAAAAAACAGACATTGAAAGAAAGTGCTTGGATAGAAGGAAGTATTGCTTTAAATGAGAAACAAACTTGGTGGGCAATCCGATGGTACAAGTACTTGTTATATATAAGAAAATGGTTAAAGAGAGGAATATCGTTTTGGAGAAACAACAAATAAAACAATATTGGTTTGTAATTAGAGAATTAACAGGGAGAGAATTAAAAAGAAAATATTCGAGGTCATATCTTGGAGTGGTTTGGAGTGTATTGAATCCGTTGTTGTCTATGGCAGTTATGTCGGCTGTGTTTTCGACAATGTTCAAACGTTCCATAGAAAACTTTCCTATTTATTTTTTAACAGGAAATATTATTTGGCAATTATTCACAGGTGCAACGAATGCTTCGATGACATCATTAGTAGATAATAAACAATTACTCATTAAAGTAAAAATTCCATTACAAGTGTTTACTTTATCAAGAGTATATACAGCATTTGCTAATTTTTTATATTCGTTTGTGGCGTATTTAGTCATACTTGCTGTTTTTCAAATTAAGCCAACTTGGTCAATGTTTGTCATTGTACCAGTTGTTTTATTAACTTTACTGTTTGCCATAGGGTTAAGTTTATTTTTATCTGTTGTTTATGTATTTTTTGGAGATATTAAATATTTGTATGGAATTATATTGACACTTTGGATGTATTTATCAGCAATGTTTTATCCTATAACGTCATTATCAGAAACAATGCAGGAAATTGTAAGTGCTAATCCAATGTATGCGTATATTTCTGCTGCGAGAGGTTGCATGATGTATGGAGAAGTTCCAAGTGTAGAGTTATGGATACAAATGATTGCTTGGGCAGTGATTGTATTTTTATTTGGTCATTTCTTCTTTCAAAGTAAAAGGAATCAGATTATGCAGAAAGTCTAAGAAGAAAGGGTAAAACTATGAACGAAGAAGAAAAAATAGTGAGAGAGCCTGTCATTTCTATAAAAAATGTCACCATGAAATTTAAAGTGGCAACCGGAAGTGTTTCTAGTTTGAAAGAATATGTAGTGAAACGATTGAAAAAAGAAATCACTTACCGAGAATTAAAAGCACTCGATGATATTAGTTTTGATGTCATGCAAGGGGAAGTGGTTGGAATTATCGGAACGAATGGTTCGGGAAAAAGTACCTTGTTAAAAATTGTATCGGGTGCATTAAAACCAACGAGTGGAACAGTAAAAGTAGATAGAAGAAAAGTGCAATTATTAACACTTGGTACGGGATTTGATACGGAACTGACAGCAAGAGAAAATGTATATTTAAATGGTGCAATTATTGGATATACCAAAGAATATATTGATGAAAAATATGAAGAAATTGTGCAGTTTGCAGAACTAGAAGGTTTTATGGAAGAAAAAATGAAGAATTTTTCTTCTGGTATGGTGTCCAGATTAGCATTTGCGATTGCCACCATGAGAGATACACCAGAAATTTTGATTTTAGATGAAGTACTTAGTGTAGGGGATGCTTTCTTTAAGGAAAAAAGCATGGAACGAGTACAGCAAATGATTCATGGAGGTTCCACTGTGTTAATTGTATCGCACTCGGTTGGAACAATTAAGAATCATTGTACGAAAGCTGTATGGATTGAAAAAGGAGTACAAAAGATGATAGGTGAACCAAAAGAAGTATGTGATGCTTATCAAAATATGAAAAAGTAAGGAGTAAAACTGGTGAAAGCAAAATGGTATGACATTCTTGTGTATCATGTTCCAGAGATTAGACGTAGATATCAAGGATATCGAAGTAGAGGAAATGGAAAAATAAAGAGTTTCTTCTATTTACTTTGGTTAAATGTTTCTTGTTATTTTCTTAGGAATAAAATATTAAGAAAAAGTATGGTAACTATTCCAAAAGGTAACTTGTTAAATAGTAAATTACCAACAAAATGGAATAAGAAGAATACAAAAGATTGGATAAAGATACTTTGTCAGTATGATGTTATATCGTTTGATGTATTTGATACGTTATTGTTTCGTACTTGCAAAACACCAGAAGATGTATTCGAAAAGGTATTACCAGAAAAGAAAAATTTTAAAACATTACGAAAAACAGCAGAACAAACAATGAGAAAACGGTTGTTACAACAAAATGGAACAACAGAAGTAACGATAAAAGAAATTTATCATTATTTAGAACAAAAACATGGTATAGCAAAGCAATTAATGGAGAAAGAAATAGAAATAGAACAGCAGGTTTGTTATGCGAATCCATCCTTACGTTTTGTAGTAAATCAATTAAAAGAGTATGGAAAACGAGTTATTATTATTTCAGATATGTATTTAGATGCTGATGTGATAAAGGAATTATTAACAAATGCAGGATATAAACCATTCGATGCTTATTATGTATCGTGTGATTATAGAGCTTCTAAATTGGAAGGAGAATTATATGGTATTGTGCGAGAAAAAGAATGGTGCTATGGAACAACCTTTGTCCATATGGGGGATAATGAGGTGTCTGATGTAAAACGAGCATTAAAGTATGGGTTTGATGCTTATTATTATAAAAAGAAGTAAGGAGTTTCGGAACATTGAAGAAAAAAAGAATATGGTTGGTGTCCCATGAAATGACTTACACCGGAGCACCACAAAGTTTATTACGAATGGCAGAAGTATTGTTACAACATGGATATGAAGTGGAAGTTGCAACATTACAAACAGGACCTTTGAAAAAAGAGTATGTAGAAAAAGGTATTCCAGTTACTAAAATAACCATTTCTAAAAAAGATTATATACAAAAATTAAAACAATTTGACCTTGTGATTGCGAATACGATTTTTTGTGCCGAGTTTGCCAAGGAAGCGAAAAAGTATGTACCAACGATACTGTATATTCGAGAGGCAAGTAATCTTCCGTGGATTTTAGAACAGAATGATATCAAAGCAGAGTGGCTCATTCAAGCACAGAATATTGTTTGTATTAGTGAATATGCGAAACAATGTATCGAATCGATGTATGGAATTTCGGGGATTTTTGTGATTCCAAATTTTATAGAGGATTATAAAAATAAAACAATACAAGTACAAGATGACACAATAGATTTTATTGTATCGGGAACAGTAGAAGAACGAAAAGGACAAGATATTGCAAGAAACGCATTTTTTCATTTACCAAAGCAACTACAAGAAAAAGCAAAACTGCATATCGTTGGTGCAATGCCAACATGGGCAGCAGATTATCACAAACAATTAAAGTTAGGAACAGAAGAACGGATTGTTTATCATGGAGAAATCAAAGATAGAGAAAAACTATATGAATTATATCAACAAATGGATGTGTTTTTAGTTCCTTCTACTGATGAAGCATGTTCTTTAGTTGCATTAGAGGCATCTATGCTTGGGAAACCACTCATTGTAACAGAAAACACAGGGGCAAACTATATGGTGACATCAGAATGTATTGTTCCAACGAAAGATGTGACAGCACTTTGTCATGTGATGCAAGATTGTATCGAACATATCGAGCAATGGAAGGAAAAAGGAAAAGAAAATAGAAAACGATATGTGAAGTATGCTACGAAAAGTGTGTATGAAAAAGCATTACTTTCTTATATAGAGGCTAAGATGGAAACAAAAAAGAAAGAAATAGAATTTAAGAAAAAAGTATCAATTGTTGTGCCTGTTTATAATGTAGAACAATATTTAGCACAATGTATGGATAGTTTGGTAAAACAAACATTAAAAGAAATAGAAATTATTTGTGTCAATGATGGCTCTACAGATAGTAGTTTGTTTATTTTGGAACAATATGCAAAAAAAGATACAAGAATCAAAATCATAAGTGGGAAAAATCATGGCTATGGTTATGCAATGAATCGAGGGCTAGATGTAGCACAAGGAGAATATGTAGGTATTGTAGAACCAGATGATTATGTAGATTTGCGTATGTTTGAAGTGTTATATCAGAGAGCAAAAGCGATGAATGTAGACATTATTAAAGCAGATTTTTATCGGTTTTATGGAGAAGGAGCATCGCAAAAGAACATTTATCATAGTACAGCAAAAACATCAAATAATTATAATCGTTTGATTTGTCCAAAAAAAGAAAAAGAATGTTTTCGTTTTATTATGAATACATGGTCTGGCATTTATCGTAGAAGCTTTTTGGAACAATATCATATTCGACATAATGAAACACCGGGAGCATCGTACCAAGATAATGGATTTTGGTTTCAAGGATTTTGTCAGGCAGAAAGAATTACGTTCTTAGATAAACCTTTATATTATAACCGAAGAGATAACCCAAATTCATCCGTCAATAATAGAGAAAAAATTTATTGTGCCAATGAAGAATATGCCTATATTCGAACGTTTTTAAAAGAACATCCTACATTGGAACAAGAGTTTTTATATCAATTTTCCATGAAAAAATACCACACATATTTGTTTACATTAAATCGTGTTGGTTGGAACTATAAAAAAGAGTATTTACAACGATTTGCGAAAGAATTTCAGGACGCAAAAGAACAAAAGGAATTATCCAAAGCTGTATTTACTCCACAAGAATGGAGTAATTTACATTGGATTATGAATCAACCAGAAGATTACTATGAAAAGGTTGTAAAAAATGAAGTAGAAATTTCTGTGATTATACCTGTATATAATACAGAAAAGTATATCAAACAATGTTTAGAAAGTTTAGAAGCACAACAGTTTCAACGATTTGAAGTTATTTGTATTGATGATGGTTCTACTGATAATTCCAAAGCAATTATAGAAAGTTTTGTTTGTAGAGATAAACGGTTTCGTTTGTATTCTCAGGAAAATCAAGGGGCAGGAACAGCAAGAAATAAAGGAATCGAACTTGCCATGGGTGAATACTTGATGTTTTTAGATGCAGATGATTATTTCGCACCAGAATTATTGTTACATACATGGCAAAAAATTAGGGAAACCGAAGCTGATATTTGTGTCGTAAATTCGTGGCAACATGATGAAGAAACAGGAACGATTACTCCGTGTAATTATGCTTTGCGAATGAACGAATATCCAACATATCGACCATTTCGTGTAGAACAAATGCAAAAAAATCCATTCCGAAATTTTATGGGCTGGGCGTGGGATAAACTGTATTCTAAACGCTTTATTATAAACAACGATTTAAAATTTCAAGAACAACGAACTTCCAATGATATGTTTTTTACTTATATGTCTTTATTTAAAGCAGACCGTATTACTACACTGGACGAACGATTGATTTATCAGCGAAGAAATAATAAAAATTCCCTCTCTATGACAAGAGAACAGTCATGGGATTGTTTTTACCATGCGTTAATGGCAATGAAACAAGAATTAATGGATATGGGTCTTTATGATAGATATCGCATTTATTTTGTAAATTATGCCTTGCATAGTTGTCTTTGGAATATGCACACTTTATCCGAAGAAACGGCAAATTTGCTTCGCCTTCGTATCAAAAAAGAGTGGGCAAATTCCCTTGGAATTTCTGAATTAAAAGAACAAGAAGCAGAATATCCAAAAGAATATCATGATTATCAATGCATTTTAACACAAGGTAAAAAAGGTTTAAAAATCAGTAGACAACAATATCAAATCGAACAAGAAAATGCAAAAAAACGAACGAAAAAAGAAAAAAACGTTCGTGCACCAATAGAAAACATGTATGTAAGTGAATCGATTTATTATCAAAATTATGTCAATGAAATAAGAAACTCTAAGTTATTTAAAATAGCACTTGCTACATTAAAACTGTTTATTAAAGCAAGAGTAAAAGTACGACAAACAAAGTTATATAAAATACTAGCAAGTATTTTAACCAAATCGCAATAGCGGTTTGGTTACGAATAAGTAGCGAAGCGGATTACGAGTATCCGATTGACAATAAAGAGGGATGAAGTATGAGTAAGAAAAGACCTATTTTAGCAGAAAATGTCCATTTAAGTGAAGATGGAAAAAGTGTAGTAATTATTGACCAAACAAAACTTCCTAATGTAGTAGAGTGTTTGACACTTTCTACAGCGAAAGAAATGTATGATGCAATCAAGTCATTAGCTGTGCGTGGTGCACCTGCGATTGGTATTTGTGCAGGGTACAGTATCTATTGCTTAGCACAACAAATAGAAGCAGATAACTTTGAAGATTTTTATAAACAGTTTAAAGAAGATAAAGATTACTTAAATTCTTCTAGACCAACAGCAGTAAATTTAAGTTGGGCATTAAACCGTATCGACGATATGCTGATTGCCAACAAAGAAAAATCAGTAGAAGAATTAGTAGAATTGATGGGTGATGAAGCAGTAGCAATTCAAGAAGAAGATATTGCGATGTGTAAAGCAATTTCGGAATATGGTCTTTCTTTATTAAAAGAAGGCGATGGAGTTTTAACACATTGTAATGCAGGTCCTCTTGCTACTTCTCGTTATGGTACAGCGATTGGTCCAATGCTTTTAGCAAAGGAAAAAGGTATTAATGTAAAAGTATTTGCTGATGAAACAAGACCATTGTTACAAGGAGCAAGACTTACCTCTTATGAGCTTCATAAAGCAGGTGTTGATGTGACTTTGATTTGTGATAATATGGCAAGTATGGTAATGAAAAATGGCTGGGTACAAGCATGTTTTGTTGGTTGTGACCGTATTGCAGCAAATGGAGATACAGCAAATAAAATTGGTACAAGTGGTGTAGCTATTTTAGCAAAATATTATGGTATTCCAGTTTATACACTCGGACCATCTTCTACGATTGATTTGAATTGTAAGACAGGAGATGACATTGTCATTGAACTTCGTGAAGAAGACGAAATTCGTTCTAAATTTTATGAAAAGCCAATGGCACTTCCTGATGTAAAATGTTTCAATCCAGCATTTGATGTGACAGACCACGAGTTAATCGCAGGTATCATTACAGAGAAGGGAATTATAAGACCACCATATACTGAAAATCTTGCTAAGTTATTTGGTAAGAGCAATTAGATAGTTATTCAATAAGTCTTTTAATAAAAAATTACCAGAATTAGAAGTTATTTTAAA
>CALASV010000258.1 GCA_937888895.1 uncultured Clostridia bacterium
TTCTACTACCATAATCAAATACTCGTTCCATTTGCTCATTAAATTCTAAATTTGGTACAATTTTATCTTCTAATTCTGCTTTTGTCATACCAAGTTGCTCTGCTGCCTTATCAAGTGCTTCATTTGCTGCTGCTTTTACTTGTTTATGTTTGAATTTTCTAGCCATTTGGTCTACTACTAACAATGCTGTCGAACTTCCATTTAACGCCAATGCTTTTACAGCATCTGATGCAATTGCTCCTCTTGCACAAAGCGACCAATCTTGAATTTGCTTTTGCAAAATTGACACAATCACTTCTCCACCATGAATAGCTACAGCATACAACACCCATCGTTTTTTCGCTTCGGCTCCTAACTTCATCCATGTTTCAAACAAATGACACATATAAACTTCTAATTCTTTTGGATTTAATTCTTTTGCCAATTTTACTGCATCAGCATTCACACCAAGACATTTCATATCTGCATAAGCTACTAAAATGGCTTTCATATAATCTTCTGGAGCTTCTGTACCATCTAATCTATGTACAATAGGAGCTTTCGTTTCCTCTACCCATGCTACAATTCGTTTTCTTCCACCTTTTAATAATTCTTCTACAATTTCTTCTGTTGTCTTCTCGCCTTGTAATAGTCCATCTGCCTGTCCAAGATAACTTTGGATTAAACTCTTTAATTTCTTACTCTTTTCTTTCTCCATTACTTGTACAAGTTCTTCCATATAATCATTTATGCCCCAATTTCTAAGAACATGTACAGCTAATTCTCTTTCTTGCAATTTTTTTGAAGTTAAAAATGCCTTTATCTCCTTTTCCCATTCTTTATGATTCGTACAAATCGTTACAAGAAGTGTTTGAATTTGTTTCGAGCTATCTCCTGCACAACCAAGTAAAACTTCTTTATAATCATTTCCATGCACATTCAATACTTGAATACAAAGCTGACGAACTTGTACTGTTCCTTCTTTTGCTAATGTTATAATATCTTCTTTCCATTCCTGTTCCTTAGTAAGAAGAACTTCTATACAATTATTAAAAAACAGTTCTTTTCTTTCCTCATCATAAATATAATTATACATACTTCCTAATAATTCTAACTGATAAACAACCGAAAGGTTTTCTTTGGAAAGAAGTTTAATAATAGCATTCACTTGTCCTTTATCTACTTGCCTAGCAAAAAACTCATTCGCATATTGATTTGTTTTTGACCTGTTTTCTTCCTCTGCTATCCAATTATTCAAGAAAAAATAATTTCTTAAACCCAATGCCATCAATACAACACCACGTTGATACATCTCTCTATTTCCTGATTTTTTCAAAGAAATAATTTTATTATGAACTCTATCAAAACCTATCCTATCACGCCATTCCTTTACAAAAGGATATAAAGCATCTACTTCAACTTCCCCAAGTAAATACTGTTCTACTAACACACTTTCTTTGTCCCAATTGTTTGCAATTTCCCTTGCTATTTTCTTCTGATATTCTTGCAAAAAAGAACCCCCAATTTCTTCATACAATGATGGATTTCCTTCCTTTACACAATTCAATAAATAAAGAAAATCTTCTTTCTTCATTTTTTTCTTTACTTGCTTTATCAGTTCTGGATAACTTGCTGAAATTTTTTTCACAGATTCTTTCATTTCATTTTTCACACACCATAACAAATATTGCTCTGTCTCCATTGGAACAGAACCGATATATGTTTCAAACCATTCTTTTGTATGAATATGTAAACAACTATCTAATGTTATAGTTGTGTCCATTAACATACTTAATTGTAGCCAATGTTTAAACTTTTTAGAATGTTCGATTGCTAAAAACATACATCCAGAATGTAATCGAATCATATAATTACTAAATATTTTATCTTTTACTGTATTAACTACATTAGACTTTACTATAGCACTAGATTCTTCTTCGGTTTCTATAAATTGTTTTAATACTTCTATTTCTTCTTCTGAAAACTTTACGGAAGCTACAGTTACCATATCTGGTAATGTTGCAATCGTACAATCTATCATAAAATCTATAGTTTCTTGTATTTGTTTCTTTTTTGTTTCATATTCTATGGAATCTTCTATCTGTTCTATTGGTTTTTCATAATGTAAACTAAGTCCTGCTAACACAAATTTCGTATTTGCATACTCATGGTAACATAAATCCATCGCTTCTCTTAATACCTCTGGGTCTTTTTCTGGAATTTTTTCTGTTAATTGTGTTAATTTATGATAGTCCCATGCAAATTCTTCTGCTTTAATCGCTGCGATTTGTGCTTTCGTAGCATACTCTGCAATCTTATCTTCCTCAAATGTATAATAAACGGGATAATGTAATACATAATATGCTGTAGAACCTCCCACTGCTATCACAAAACGCACATAACGTTTTGCATGTTCTAAAAAACCCTTTCTCCTACATTCTATAACATAGTCAGCACATCTATATCTTTCTTCATGCTTCCATTCTTTCTTAAAACTTTGATGCTCTACTTCTTTTAGCAATTCTTCATTTTCTGGCAAAGAAACATTCATATAGTTCTCTGCAATTGCACGATTTTTTTCAGTTAATTGTAGTGCATCTAATACTTTCATCGTTTTTTCATATTGTTTTTCTTCTTTTATATTCATATTTACTACCTCTTACATTCTGGATAATCCAATTGTTCTACACTAGATGCTGTTACCTTTGTCAATAGCAATACAATTTCACTAAAATATCGTGGGCTAATTTCTTGTAAAGAATACAAGCATTCTTGTTTTATTTTATCATACCTATCTCGTACTACTTCTCCTACTTTATAAAATTGTACTCCATAAACAGTTACATCTTCTCCTTCACAACCGATACTTACACCAGAAAATTCCAATTCCACTCCTACTATTCCATCTTCTTTATAAAGTGTTTTATACCATCCACCATCTCCGATTTCTCCACGACGCCAACCAAGCGATAATAATTTATTTACCAAAGACAAGCCATTTAATACTTTTCCACCAAAACGAGTTAACTCGGTCTGTTCCTTTTCTTCTTCTGTTATTCTATATATTTCTCGTTCTAATTGTTCGATTGGTTGTGTAATTTCATAATCTGATAACTGTTCTTTCCATACTTCTAATTCTTCTTTGCTTAATTCCATTGGATGAACTAAACCAATCATTGCTTCTTCATTCCATTCGTATTCGTCTTCGTCCATCGTATTAAAACTTCCATCTTCCATATAGCGAAATGTTTCTTTTAGCTTTCCATCTTCGTAATGTCCCCATATCAATCCTATCGCAAACTGGTGCATAATTGGATTTTTTACAAATAATTCGTTCCAATTTGTTGCACTCCATAAACGTTCATTACTCAATGCCTGTTCTAAACGTATTTTTTGGTTCGTTACTACCGTTTTTAACTGCTTTTTCAATAGTTTATATGCTTCATAAGCTTCTTTTGCTTTTTTCTCATCATCTTTTTTCGCTGGTGTTGGTAAGTTTTTGATTTTCTTTCCTGCTTCATCTGTAATCAACAATTCTAAACTTGGAGTTAATGACACAACAAATGTTCTACTACCATAATCAAATACTCGTTCCATTTGCTCATTAAATTCTAAATTTGG
>CALASV010000259.1 GCA_937888895.1 uncultured Clostridia bacterium
TCATTGCGAAACTTCACTAGAAGTTGAAGCAATCCAGAAAATGAACATCTTTATACTGGACTGCCACGCCCCAAAGGGCTCGCAGTGACAAACTTAATTTGTCATTTCTAAACTAGTTTTTGTGCACTTTCCAAAGTATTTTGCATAAGCATTGCAATTGTCATTGGTCCAACACCACCTGGTACTGGTGTAATCTGTCCTGCTATAGGTTCTACCGATTCAAAATCTACATCACCACAAAGCTTCTTACCTTCTAAACGATGAATACCAACATCTATCACTGTTGCTCCTTCTTTTACATACTCTGCTGTAATAAATTTTGGTTTACCCATTGCTACAATTAAAATATCTGCTCGTTTTGTTACTTCTTTCAAGTTTGCTGTTTTCGAATGACAAATCGTTACAGTTGCATTTTCTCGTAACATCAATGCTGCCATTGGCTTACCAACAATATTACTACGTCCTACAATAACACATTCTTTTCCTGCCATTTCTACACCAGAACGCTTTAATAATTCAATAATACCTGCTGGTGTACAAGAAACAAAACCTTCTTCTCCAATCCATAAATTACCTGTATTTACTACATGAAAACCATCAACATCTTTCTTTGGAGAAATTGCTTCAATTACTTCATCTTCATTTAAGTGTTTTGGTAATGGCAACTGTACTAAAATACCATCGACATCTTCTGCTTTATTTAAAGAATCAATTAAATTTAATAATTGTTCCTGTGTTGTTTCTTCTGGAAGTTCATGAGAAAGAGAACGAAAACCTACATATTCACAAGCTTTTTTCTTATTTCCTACATATACAGAAGAAGCAGGGTCATTTCCTACTTGAATGACTGCTAAAGTTACTTCCTTTCCTTCTGCTTTCATCTGTTCCATTTTAGACTTAATTTCTTCCTTTATTTGTGTTGAAATTACCTTTCCATCAATTAACTTTGCCATAATAGCCTCCTTAAAAAATATTAAAATTAAACGAATATTCGTAAGCTATGCTTACTCATAATCGAATAGTTACTACACTAACTTATCAGATAAAGCTCATAAGTATTATCTGATACAAACAAGTTGATTTCATTACATCAATGGTGCTAATACACGAAGTACTGCCTGCATTAAACGCATTGCGACACGTTTTTGAGTTAATGCATACGTTTGCCTTGTACAATGTTCCATTGTTTCTAATAAATCTTCTTTTACCTCTTGTACTACCGAAGTACCGTAAAAAAATACGCCACATTCAAAATGTAAATACAAACTACGATAATCCATATTGATTGTACCAACAATCGCAAATTTATCATCACATACAAATGATTTTGCATGAACAAATCCTGGATTATATTGATAAATCTTTACACCACCATTCACTAACTGCGAATAATACGATTGTGTTAAAATATATACATATCGTTTATCTGGAATGCCCGGTGTAATAATCCGAACATCAACCCCTCGTTTTGCTGCTAATAAAAGAGCTGTCATCATTTCATTATCAATGACTAAATAAGGTGTTGTCAAATAAATATACTCTTGTGCCCCATTTATCATATTTAAAAATACGGATTCTGATACATTTTCTCTATCGAGTGGAGAATCTCCATAAGGTTGTACATAACCTTCATATTCTAAATTATTGTTTTTAGAAACGATTGGCATATATTTTCGCACATCTTCTGTTTTATTGTTTTTTATACTATTCCAAGTAACTAAAAACATAACGGTTAAATTCCAAACAGCATCTCCTTGTAGCATAACGCCAGTATCTTTCCAATAACCAAATCGTTCTTTTCGGTTAATATATTCGTCTGCAATATTAAAACCACCTGTAAAACCAACCGTTCCATCAATAACTGTAATTTTCCTATGGTCTCTATGATTCATTACTAAAGAAAAAAATGGGATAACGGGATTAAATGCCACACATTGTATTCCCATCTGATGTTTCATAATATTTATAGGGTAACAGTGCTACGCAACCCATATCATCATAAATCACACGAACTTCAACCCCTTCTAATACTTTCTGACTTAAAATTTCTAATATTTCGCTCCACATACCTCCTTCTTCTACAATAAAATATTCCATAAAAATAAATTGTTTTGCTTTCTTTAATTGTTCTAATAGTACTGGAAAACATTCTTCTCCACTTTTAAAATACTG
>CALASV010000260.1 GCA_937888895.1 uncultured Clostridia bacterium
CTCCTTTTGTCAATTGCTTTTTACAAGCAGGTGCTCTAAAGTTCGCTGTTGGTCCACCTACATCATTGATATATCCTTTAAAATCCGAATCCCATTGAAAGGCTTCTGCTTCTTTTATAATTGATTCATGGCTTCTTGTTTGAATAATTCTGCCTTGATGAAATGTTAATGCACAAAAACTACAGCCACCAAAACAGCCACGATTACTTACCAAACTAAACTTTAACTCTTGAATAATCGGAATACCACCCTTATCCTCATAACTTGGATGATAATTTCTCATATAAGGCAAAGCATACACTCTATCCATCTCTGCCTGTGTTAAAGGTTTTGCAGGTGGATTCTGTACGACATATTCATTTTCAGCATATTGTTCGACTAATCGCTTACCAGAAAAAGCATCCGTATTACAATATTGCACATAAAAACTTTGTGCAAATGCTTTTTTATCTTTTACAATTTCTGAAAACGATGGTAATTGTAATGCATCATATACCGAATCTAATGAATTTGTACGATATACAGTGCCATCAATAAAGGTAATGTCTTTTACATCAATACCACTATTTAATGCATCTGCAATCTCAACAATTGACTTTTCTCCCATACCATAAGAAATCAAATCTGCTTGAGAATCTAACAATATAGAACGTTTTACTTTATCACTCCAATAATCATAATGACCTAATCTTCTTAACGATGCTTCAATACCACCTACAATAATTGGAATTTGCTTATAAACTTTACGAATTAAATTACTATATACAATCGTTGCTCTATCTGGTCGTTTGCCAATCTCACCACCTGGCGTATACGCATCATTTTGACGACGTTTTTTCGCTACTGTATAATGATTTACCATTGTATCCATATTTCCAGCACAAACTAAAAATCCAAGACGAGGTTTGCCAAGTATTGCAATACTCGTTTCATCTTTCCAATCTGGCTGTGAAATAATACCAACACGATATCCATGACTTTCTAATACTCTACTAATAATCGCAGGTCCAAACGAAGTATGGTCTACATAGGCATCACCTATGACATAGACAAAATCACACTCGTTCCAACCACGCTTCTCCATATCTGCTCGACATATCGGTAAAAAATCTTTCATTCCTTCCTCCTATTTTTATTTACTATATTTGGAATTAAATATGCTTGTTTTACTACATAAACGTATAAACCTTAATCTCACTTCATTTGCTATGCATTTACAAAAAAGGATTTCTGTTCTACTTTCAGAAAACTTTTAACAAATCTACTACTACGTATTATCCACAATGTTATGAAGCCATACACCTTTCTTTAGTAAAATAAATCCAACAATACACTTCAAAAACTCTACTCCAAGGCACATCGCATATACTATTTCTATTGAAAAACTTGTAAATCTGCTTAAGAAAAACGCACATGGAATGGATACACACCAAATAAAGCCACTATCAAATAAAAACGTAATGACTGTTTTTCCTCCAGAGCGAAGGGTAAAATATGCGGCATGTAAAAACGCATTTTGTGGCATAAACATAGCTGCAATCATAATAAAATGAGCTGCATACGTTTTTACTATTTCTTCTGTATTATATAAGTTAGGGAATAATGGAGCAAGTATAATAACTAAAATAGCAATTATAACACAACTTGCTACAGAAAATGCAATCAATTTTCTATCGGTATCTCTTGCTTCTTCCATTTTTCCTGCACCAAGAAGTCGTCCTACTACAATCGAAACCGATGTTCCAAGTGCCATAAATGTCACATTAAATAAGTTTACAATTGTATTAGAAATGTTCATTCCTGCTACAACAGAAAGACCACGCACCGAATAACATTGTAATAACATAGCCATGCCTAACGACCACAATGCTTCATTCAAAAGAAGTGGTGTTCCCTTTTTTATAATTTTTACCATCAAATCCGATGGAATTATTAAACTCTTATAAACACCTTTAATATAAGGATTTTTCTCTTTATGTCGATGTGTCCAAACAACTACAATAATACACTCGATAAATCTTGCCGTAACCGTAGCAATTGCTGCACCTTGTACACCAAGTCTAGGACAACCGAAATTTCCAAGAATTAACATATAGTTCAACGTTAAATTTACTATTACTGCAACAATACCTGCTTTCATTGGTAAAATTGCTTCACTTGTTTCTCGTAATGTACTTGCATAAATTTGTACTGCTACAAACGGCAAAAGCCCTACTAACATAATTTCTAAATACTGCATTCCATAAAATAAAGTTTCTGCATTGGCAGCAGGTGTATTTCCTTCATCTAAATATAAGGAAATTAATGGTTCGCCAAACATACTAAATACAACTGTAAAAATTGCTGTTAAAATAAAACCAATTGCTAATTTAAACCGAAACACATACCGAAGACCAGCTTCATTTCCTTGTCCAAAAAACTGTGCTCCAAAAATACCAGCACCTGACATACCACCAAAAATACAAAGATTGTAAACAAAAATCAATTGGTTTGCAATCGCTACACCAGACATTTGATTTGTACCAACTTGTCCTACCATAATATTATCCAATAAGCTAACAAAATTCGTAATACCATTTTGTATCATAATCGGTACAGCAATCAAAAGCACCATTCGATAAAACTTTTTATCGCCAATAAATTTTCCTAAAAAAGTTTTCATATCATTTCCTTTCTAAAAATTTTCTTATTTTTCTCATCATCTATTATCGAAAAAATTATAACACACGAACAAATTTATTACAATCGTTACTATATACAAAAAATCCTTACCCAATCTTATAAAAAATTGAATAAGGATTTTTATTCTTTTATTCTTCCACTATATTTGCAATTTCACAAGCAAATCTTTTTCCTTTTTGCTCTGTCATTGTTCTATCCAAATCTTGTGCTAAGTCTGGGTCTGTCTCCAATGTCGGAGTTCGTCTTACTGCTCCAGAGCGAAAACCAACTTCTGCAATCTCTCGTACTGCTGTTAAGAAACGGTCTTCTCTAGAAACTAAAGTTTCTCCAATCATTACATCTTGAATCAAAAGATTACTCTTGAATGTCGTGCAATCCATTGTAATAGAAATATGTAATTGTTGTCCTAACTTGTACTTACAAATTCCTTGTTCTGCTGTTGTACGAATATACAAAATACCATTTTCTTTGAAAACAAGTCGTACTGCTGGTTGATGGCGTTCATTTCTACATTCTATATAAAAACCTTTTTCATGCAATTCGATTGGTTTGATAGAAAAAGAAACTGTTTTTCTCTTTTCTTTTTTTAATGCATACTGAAGATGAACATAGTCAACTGGTTCACATTCTTCTAAATAAAGTGTATTATCATTTAATGCTTCTACTTTACTCCATTTTGGCTGATAAATATTACATTTTTCATAAAGAGATTTTTCTTCTAAACAATTACTCCAAGCCTCTACTGGAATATGTGCTATCCACATATCTTCTTTATTCATAGAATAGACAAGGTAAGTATATGTTTCATCAGGATGGTCTTCTTTTGTTATATGACCTTCTGAAATACCACGCATATATTGTGCACCAAAATCTTTCCAAAACCCACCATATCTCATTGTAGGTACTTCTCCATGAATCAATCTCATATCATCAAAGCAAATACCATCTTTACTTGTAACAGCACATAACGGATAACGGTGTTGCGACTCTAATGTTGGAATATAGGATAACATAAAGTTTCCATTTGACATTTTTTCTCCCCAAATTTTTTGTCCACTCATCACAAGACTTGGAGAAAAAGTCACTTCGCCAAATGTCTTTCCACCATCCACACTTCTTGCTGTATACGAATGTTTCCATAAACCAATCACATTTTCCTCATCAATATGATAAGAACAAAAGGCTTGATAAGTGCTTCCCTTTGGATGCTTAATAGAAATAATTGCAGTCATACCTTCTTCAAAGTCAGACGTAGAGAATCCATCTTCGCCTTCTTTGATATC